>JAQVPT010000188.1 GCA_028701945.1 Bacteroidales bacterium | reverse complement strand
CACAGCAGTTTTCCTATTCTCTCCTCGCCCAATCTTTCCGATCTTTCCATTAAACGCTATTTTGTACTTTTCTCTTTGTAAAGCTTTAATTCGGTAAAATCAAAATCTGGGTTTGGAATATCAATTTTCATTTCTGTAATTTCACCATATTTATCGTCTATAAAACTGACAGTACCAGATGGCAACGAAGGAGCTTCGGAAAAATTAACACTAAAAGTATCATAATGCCAATGTTCCAATTGTCCATGATAAATTGATGTATGCAACATTTGAATATACAATTTGTTTGACTTTATCTTAACTTCAACATCTCCATAAACATCTGATTGATAAACTCCTACGTGATCTTTTAACTCATGAGATGGCTTGGTATTAGATATTCGTGTATCCTCCCAAGCTTGTTTGTCTTGTTTATCATAATTGTTTATCAATTGTTCGATTCTAAGAAAATTATCGCTCCATTTACTGTTTATCTCACCTTTAGTTAAATAATCTAAAACTTGGTTTAGTGCAACAGTGTAAAACATCGACAAATTATTTGTTAAAACTACAAAACCAAAATCTAACTCCGGAATTAAAACTGTCTGCGAAATCATACCATCGTATCCGCCATTATGAGTTACAACCAAATAAGAATTATAATCGTAAAGTCCCCAACCTAAAGCATAAGCTTTTAGATGAGTAGATGGATACATGGAACGAGAAAATGGTGATACATCTTGAATAGTATTTGGTTTCCACATTTCGTTAGCTACTTGTTCGCTAAAAATCCGCTTACCATTATATTCGCCTTTGTTTAATTGCAATATCAACCATTGGGCGACATCATGCACATTTGAGTTTATACTTCCTGCTGGTGCAATATTATCCCAATTAACGTAAGGTATCACAATATTTTCGTTTTCAACATAAGCATGACATGAGGCAACATTATCGAGATTTTTATTTGTTGAGATAGATGTGTTTGTTCTTGTCATATTAAGAGGCTCAAAAATTCTGTATTTTAGAAAATCGTCCCAAGTAGTATCTGTAACATACTCAACTATTTGTCCAGCAGTTAGATACATAATATTAGAGTATCCAAATTTTTCACGAAAGCCATAACTTGGTTCAAGATATTTTGCTCTGCGGATAATTTCTTCACGCGAATGATCAGAAGCATACCAAATAAGATCTCCACTAAAAGTTTTAAGACCTGTTCGGTGGCAAAGTAAATCACGAATTGTCATTTGATTAGTAACAAAAGGATCGTAAAGCTGAAACCACGGAATATATTTAGTTACTTTATCGTCCCAATTTATTTTACCATCATCAACAAGAATAGCAAGAGCTGCTGCAGTAAAAGCTTTAGTGTTCGAAGCAATTGCAAAATTCGTATATTGATCAACTTTTGCTTTTTTACCATTTTCAAGTACTCCGTAGCCTTTTTCGTAAACTATTTGATCACCTTGTACTATTGCTAAGGCAAATCCGGGAACATTCCATGCGTCAAAAGATTTTTGCAATTCGACATTTAATAAATCTGCATCTACTTTATCAAGTTGTGCAAAAGCAACAAATGGCAGAATTACCAATAAAATTAAAAATATTTTTTTCATTATTTTTGATGTTTTTATTTAATACTAATTACTTTAAATTCTGTGCGTCTATTTTTAGCACGCCCTTCTTCGGTATCATTATCAGCAATAGGAACAGAGAAATCATAACCTTTAAAGGAAAGTCTGCTAGCACTAACCCCCTTGCTAATTAAATAAGTATATACTGATTTTGCTCTATTTTGAGATAAAGCTTTATTATATTCTTTTGTACCAACATTATCGGTATGTCCACCAATTTCGATTTTCATTGTAGGATTTGAATTCATATAATCGACAACTTTTTTCAACTCGGTGTATGATTCTGGCAACAACTCAAATGAGTTAAACTCAAAAAATATATTTTTTAGCACAACTGTTATTCCGTCCTCAATTGGTTTTAGCGGGATATTCATTATGTATGGTTCTTCAGGATTTTTGAGATTTGTCAACGAAAAGTTTTCAGAATAGAATAAATATCCGTCTTTAGAAACATTAAACGCATAATCCTTATCAATTGGCAAACAAACCATATATTCGCCTGTGCCTTCTTCTGAAACCATTTCAACAACAATTTCTCCATTTTCAATATCAAGCATTTCGCATTGAGCAACAAGACGCTTATCTGTTTTTATGTCATATACATATCCTTTAACATAAGTTACAGCAACAGGCTTAGCTTCTTCGGGTATTTCAAAATAATAAATATCAAGGTCTTTTTTTGTTGTAGAAGATGCAAACATAGCAATATCGCCTTTTGCATTAACAATTAAGCTTCTTTCTTCACCGTTAGTATTTATAGGATATCCGACATTGACGGGTGTTTGCCATTTTCCATCGTCATCGAGTCTTGAATAATACAGGTCGAAATCGCCCATTCCAGGCAAACCATTTGAGGCAAAATATAAAGTTTTTCCATCAGGATGAATAAAAGGAGAAATTTCTTCAAACTCAGTATTTATAACATTCCCAAGATTTACGGGAGGATTTTTCGCAACGCCTTCACGGTCTATCTCGGCTTTCCATATATCAGTTTTGCCATAACCTCCTGTACGCCCGCTCGAAAAATAAAGGATTCTGCCATCAGCCGATAAAGATGGATTACTATCCCAAGAAGTTGAATTAACTGTAAATAAATTTAGAGGTTCTGTCCATGCACCATTTTTCAAAAACATAATATACAAATCGCAACTTCCTACGCCGCCTGGACGATTACAAGCTGTAATGACAACAGTTTTACCATCGGCAGAAATACATTGAGCACCCTCATTCAATCGTGTATTAACATTACCAGGCATTGGAATTGCTTTATCATATTTTCCAGTCTCTGGATTCCGAAAAGCCACAAATAGGTCTTCGTGCATACTTTCTTGAGTTCGTGATGGTTTATTAGGGTTAAGTGGGATTTGTCGTGTAAAAACCAGTATGTTTTCATCTGCCGATAAAGAAGGCCAGTACTCGTCAAATTCGGTATTAACGCCTTCGCCTACGCTTATTGGCTCAAAATTCACAGGATTTCTATATGCACTGTCTGCAAAATGAATATATCGTCTTAGTCTGTCTGTATCGTATCTTGCGTATTTTTTTGGATCAGCATTAATATAAAAAACATCGATATACTCTTTTGCTTCAACATATTTACCAATACGATATGAATTAATAGCAAGTTTAAAGCTTAAAGCTGGATTATACTCGGCATCTATTTCAAAAACTTTTGCATAATTCTCAAAAGCTAAAGCAGATTCGCCCCAAAAATCAAATATTTCGGCTTTTAACAGATATGCTTCAAGAAAACTTGTATCTTTTTCAATTGCACGATCAGCTTCGGAAATAGCAAGACTTTTTTGCCCACGTTCCATGTAATCTACAGCTTTATTAAAACTCTTTATCGCCGATTTATTCTTAGTGTAATTCGACTTATTTTGCGACTGACAAGACAAACTTATCATCAAAATAATTAAAAAGAATATATATTTTGTTTTTGACATACTAAGGAATTTTCAAAAATTTATGTACTTGTACCGAGACATTCCACTTTGGATTATTTTTGACATATTCAACTACCATTTTTCCAGTATCACTAAACCTACTCCACTCAGGTTGAAGAAAAAGCACGCAATTATCGTGCACTTTTTTAGCACATTCTTCTGCCCACTCAAAATCGGATTGCTCGTATATAATAATTTTCAACTCATTTAGTTTTGTAAAATATAAGTTTTGTGGAGATTTCTGTTTTTTTGGAGACAAGCAAATCCAATTCCATTCTCCGCTAAAATCATGAGCACCACAGGTTTCCAACATTAATGTGAGTCCATTTTGTTTGGCCATTTCACAAAAGTGGTCAAAATTATAAATCAAAGGTTCGCCGCCTGTAACCACAATTGTATCTGCATTGGTTTTATTTACCCTATTAATAATATCGCTAATAGGAATAAACTGATGAATTTCGGGTTTCCAAGTTTCTTTTGAGTCGCACCATCTACAAGCGAGGTCGCATCCACCTGTACGTACAAAATATGCAGCTTTACCTGTATTAAATCCCTCACCCTGAATTGAATAAAACTCTTCCAAAACAGGTATCATATCTTTATTTAATTCTTTCGTAAAATTGTCTGTCATTTTTTAATAATATTATCCAAAATAGGTCGAGCTACATCAACATGTATCATGTAATTCATCATTTTTAATTTGATATAATCTTCGTGATAAAATCTATATCCTTTATTTTTTCCATCAAATCCACCGCTTCCACTGTCTTTTATAAGATACCAATAATCATCTCCAAATTTTTGATATCCAACAACATGAATACAGTGGTCGTCTGTTGTCGTTTCATTACTTAATCTCATTTGCCGAGAGTCTTCATTAATATATTCTGATGGGATATCGAAACTTGGTACTACCGCTACTTCTGCATAACTATCATAACCAGGTTCAGATACATCGCCACATAAACTTATTGTATAACCAGTTTCAATTGCATTGTGAAAAAGCATCATGTAATCTTCTAAACTGAGGTTATAATAATCTTTACAATGCCACCAATTATCGGGTTCAACCAATTCGTGTTTTTCATTATAAGAATACTCTTTAGTTGACATAAAACTAAAATATTCATTGGGAAGTAATTTTAAATAATCTTTCATAAATGTTTGAGGCGTATATGTTTTGCCTTCATAAACAAAATTTTCGGGAGGTGTTCCAATATATTTATCAAGTATTGACTTTATTTCTTTTACTACGGCATTTTCGTCCCATTCAGACTTTAGTTTAATTGATTTCAGATATTTATCCATTTCGTCAAACATGGCACCATGGTCATTATAATTTAAACCATTTTTCAATCCAGTATAAGCTTCATAAGGCAGCATACCGTAATTTTTCATAATACGTTTAATAGCGTTTGCTTCGGAACCTTCACCAATGGGTGTTTCTCCTTTTGTCTCTACAAAATTTATGGCTCGGTCAATATAATCCCAATAAACCGTATAAATTTCCGAAATATTTGCTTTAATACCGTTTTTGCGATAAGCTTCAGACTCCATAAACGACGTAGCAGAGTAAGCCCAACAAGTACCGCTACTACCTTGAGAAACTGGCAAACTATGATATTCAGTTTTATATTTTGATATTTGTACAGGATAAATATTCAATCCGAAATCCATTGCAAAATAAGAATATTTCGACAAATCGGGAATGGAGAAATTATCATCGCCTACTATGTCGCGCACAATAACTTTATGATAAAACCCAGGAGTATATTGCTTAAATTCAGACTTATCAGTTACTTGAGCCAAAACCGATAAACTAAATGCGATTATTGCAATGGTCAGAATTATATTTCTCATAATATTCATTTTTTTACAAAGAAAACAAAAATAGATTGTTAATTAACACAAAACAGATTGAAATAATAGGAAACGATTATTTTTACACCTATTAATCACTGTCTGAAGGAAAACTCCGATAAATGCGTTGTGCTTATTCTGAGAACAATCACAAAGCCATAATCCTAGCAGCTTCCCAGCCAATAATAGCAGTTTTTCTAATTGTTCCCCACATATATCCACCAAATACACCAGAAGATTGAATAACTCTATGGCAAGGAATTAAAAAACTTACAGGATTGCTTCCAATTGCAGTTCCAACAGCTCTTGCAGCTTTTGGTTTTTGAATAATTTCTGCAATATTTCCATAAGTTGTTAGGCTACCTTTTGGAATTTCCAAAAGTGCTTTCCAAACTTGCATCTGGAAATTTGTTCCTTTAAGATGGAGTTTTATTTTATTAATTTTACTCCAATCTTGTGTAAAAATCTGCAAAGCATTGTGTTGGATATCGTCAATTTGTTCTGTAAAACTAGCTTTTGAGAAACGTTTTTCTAAATCAGATAAGGCAATATGTTTATCGTCTGAAAAACCTATATAGCAAATGCCTTTATGGGTAGAGGCTACCAAAACTTCACCAAATAAATTTTTAGCAAAACTGTAATTTATACTGAGATTTTTCTGATATTCTTCAGAAGACATTTCTTCAATTTCGACTAATGAGACGTGCAATATTTCTTTATCCGAAAGTGCTGTTTTATTTCCAGCATCAAATAACGTAGCTTGTGATTTATTTAAAACTTGTTTTGCATGTTGAATACTTACATACTCAAAGAATTTATTAGGCTCTACTCCTGCCCAATCAATAAAAAGCATCCGCAAATCGTCAGAACTTAAACCAACTTTACTGGCAATTTCTTCGAGGCTTAATTGCTCCTTAAGGTTTGGATTTATCAATTTAATAAGTTCTGAAATTTGAGAGTAATTTGTGTAGTTGTGTAAGTTCATTAAAATAAAGTTTTGTTAGAGCAAAAATAGGGAAATAAATGAAGAGGAGAAATATACAGAGATTTAAAATATAATTACCAAAAGTACTGACTAAAGCTTACTATCCATTGAAGTATCATTGCTCATTTTTATATTACTCATCTAACATTAATTTATTTGGATCTTTATTTAGCTTTTTCAGTTGATCCCTTTCTACATCGCTAATGCTTTTATTTGGAACAGGTAAATCTTCTGGCATAGTACCTCCAACCCTTTCAATGGTTCCACGCACTTCTCTACCAACAATAAAATGTATTTCGTTAGCGGCATCGGTGGTTGATGCTTTATCTTTTTTAAGTTTTTCTTCAGTTTGAGAAATCCTAAACAAATTGGCAATAAGTTCAGTGCTACTCATAAAGTTCAGAATTTTATCCGTTTTTTTCAAACCTTTCTTTTTATGAATATCTTCTACTTTCATTCCTCCATAAAGCCCCATATAACCAGCATTCTGAAATGCCGCATATTCTTCGCTGCTAATAACACCAGCTTTGTGAGCAGCCTCGGCAAGCATTTGATTCCATTGCTTGATATCACCCCGTATAACAAGACGTTTGTTGTCTTCATCGAGTTGATTAAAATAGTCTGCAACTTCCTGCCTACGCGTTTGAATGGCAAAATAGGTTTGCCCCAAAGCAATAACTTCTTTACGAGGGTCGCCATTTTGAACAATTAAATAACAAGCATAGCGTGAAAGTCTATAGTCAACTCTTTGCTTTAATGCTGATTTGGGCATTTCTATAGTTTTGCTGACCTCAGCAAAATGGTCAATTATTTCGTAACCACTGTTT
>JAQVPT010000187.1 GCA_028701945.1 Bacteroidales bacterium | reverse complement strand
GGGTACGTATAAATTTCGGCTGTGGCAGGCAATACGGAGCATTGAAAAGTATTTTTAAAAGCATAGATTATAACATTATTTAGTGAGAAGATTTGAATAATTATGTGGAGAGAAAGGAAGAAAAATACTATTTGGAGAGGAATTTTTAGGAAAATTGAAGTTGAATAATATAATAAAAATGGAAATTATGAAAAAACAAATTTTAATTTTAGCAATAATTAGTGTTTTGTTTAATATTGAAGTAATTGCACAAGAAAGTATTGTTTTCGAAAAAACCTACCGCACCGAAACTATCGACACTGTAATTATGGCTTTAACAGGAGCACAAACCTCCGATGGTGGGTATTTACTTGGTGGCTATGCAGCTTATGGTATGTATTTATCGCAAATGATGTTTTTTAAAATTGATAGTGTTGGCAACTACGAGTGGAAAAAAATGTATGGTTCGTTGCCATGCTCTTCAAACATGATACATGATATGGAACCAGTTGGCGATGGAACATTTATTTGTTGTGGGGAAGGCACTTTTAGCACCGAAGGTGCTCCTGGAGACCTTAAGCCAACAAACTCTATGATTATGAGAGTTGACGAAAATGCAAATATTATTTGGCATAAAGAGTTTGATGCCGGTTACCATGAGAACTTGTACGAAGTAGCATTATCAGATACAGGTTTTATTTGTGTAGGCTACAAACAAGATATAACAAAGATGCCAGAACACTATTTATGGATTACTGGGGATGTTGAAGGTCATTATACTAATGTTAGAACACTTGACTTGGGTTTGGGATGGCAAACTATTACAGGGGTTTCTAAAATTCCTAGCAGTGGATTTATTGCAGGTGGTACTGCCGAAAATAAATCAATTATCTTTTTGTTTTCTGAAAATGGCGATACTCTTGAAACAAACATCATAGGATCTGGATACCCTAATCAAATTTCAATAAATGATATTGCAGTTCTTGATGCAAGTGTTATTTATGGTGGTATTTATATTGAAAACATGCCTACTGATTCGACAAATGCATTTGTTTCTCAATCTGATTTTAATTATATTATTCAAGATTTTCATGTATATGCAAATGAAAATTCTTATATGCAAAACAATCTTAGAAAGTTACTTTGTGATTATCATTCTAACTTTCTTGCTTTAGGAATATTTCAAACCTATGATAGAGGTAGCGAAATGTGGGTTAGAAAATATGATAATGAATTTAATCTATTATGGAAAAGATATATTGGCGGAGTAGAAGGCGAAACATTCCGGGATGCAATAAACACTTCTGATGGTGGATACTTAATTATAGGCGAATCATCTAGTTTTGACCAATACACATCAATGTATATCGTAAAAACTGATAGCCTTGGTTTGGGAAATTACACTTCCCCTGTAGAGGAGTATATTATAAACAAGAATAATGAATTTAGAGTCTATCCTAATCCTGCCAGTACTATTGTTACTATTGAGTTTGAAAATAGCAATAATGAATATTCAATCGAAATATTCGATATGAGTGGCAGGCTGGTATTACAAAAAATTAGTTCCGATTATCAAAACTATATAGATGTAAATAACTTAAAGAATGGCTTATATATGGTCAGAATTGTTTATCAAAATCGCATTTTCCAAAGTAAATTAATTATTAATCATTAAAAAAATAGAAAGTATGAGGACAATCAAGAAACCCTATTAGTCTGTCAATAACTTTGGATATTAAATAGCCAAAATGTCCTAAAATGGTTATTGACAGTAGGCTTTTGTGATAAAAAACCGGGAAGCAGGGGATATAAAACTGTTTGACCGCAGAGAATTCCCTTTGCTAACCCGGAAGTGTTTATTAAAAACAATACAAAGTTATGAAAAAATTTAACAGATTCGTGTTTTTGGCAGTATTTACATTTACTGCAGGTATATTAACAGCACAATTAAATGTGCAAGCAACAAGGTGGGCGGTGCCAGGCAAACAAATTAACTTCAATGATTATCCAGCAATAGTAACAACAATGACAACTGGAGCAGTGCAAGACGGTATCAATTCATATACTTATATGGATGGACCAATACTGTTTCAAATTGTTGATAATCAAATAAAATCGGTTTCTGGGACCAATCTTGCAACCCTTGGAAATTCTACAGGTAGTAGAGGCCCAGAGTATGCAACAACAGAAGTGAAAAACGATTGCAATACATTTTTAACCTTTTATCTAGAGAGGGAATATACAGGTTTGGTTACAAATGAAAAACTATGCTATTCCAAATACTCATGGGATCCTGTAGATGAAACAATATCAATGAGCGGTACAAATGGATATGCATTACAAACCGAAGGTTCAGATGCCTATGGTGGCATAGCTATGTCTAAAGAAAGACCTGATGAAGTCGTTTTTTATATTATGCGAGTACTTCAAACTGGACTCGCGGCTATATTAAGAAATATATAATTAGTGCTTCAGGAACTGTGGACAATGGTGTTGAAATATATACTGGAGTAAGCAACCAGCCTTTTCGCATGTCAGAGCTTGAATTATCACACGACGGTAGCAGACTTGCATTTTCACGCACCGATGTCAGTGGCAATTGTAATGTTAACCAAGATGTTGTGATTTTTGAACTTAACCCAACAACTGGAAATTTAAGCAATTCAACCCCTATTACAATTAATCTTCGTTCAAATGATGATAATCTGTGTTACCCAGGTATTGAGTTTAGTGCTGACGGACAAAGTTTATATGTCTTAGCAGAAAATGGTGGCCTATGGAGAGTTTTGTTATCAAATTACACAAATAGTCAAATGACTGCATTAACAGATTATTCGTATTGCAATTCCCAGCTTGAGCTAGGACGAGACGGTTGGTTTTATTTAGCCAAGTCGGATGGTTTATACAGGATGGATGCAGATGGTAATGTCTATTTATTTTCGTCAGGCACAATGGCATACAATGATTTGATGGCTTTGAGGGATTGTACAGTTTATGTTTTACCAGACCAAATAGACGGTCAAGACTACAAAACATATACTCCCACAGAGGATTGCTGTTATGCATACAACGAAAGCTTTATAAAAACACCTAATATGTCTGGAGTTTCCCATGCTTCAAACGGCGACATTACAATTACTGGTTCCAACGTTTCATGGACACAAGCTTCAAATCCTTTTACATCAGGTGGGCAACCAATTTCCGATATTTATTTAAAAGGAGAATTAAAGATAAACCAAGGTGCAAGACTAAATATATTAGGATTAACTTTGCATTTTAAAGAAGGCGAATCCTTAGAAATGCCATATTCTACTAATTCTACTGTTGCAGGTCCAAAATTGTATTTATATAGTGGGTCAAAATTAACAGTATTTGACGAATGTAACGAGAATGCTCTTTGGGGAGGTATTAAATGTCGTGGCTGGTGGGGACCTGGTTTTGCTCAATCTGGAGTGCCTGTTGTGCGCCAACCTTTGGTTTATGTGTCAAATTCAACAATCGAGTTTGCCGAAATGGGAATTGACGTGTCATGTGGTGGAATAGTTTACGGCAAAAACTCATTCTTTAAAGATAATATTTATGATGTTAGTTTTTCATCATGGAGCATCGACAATATTTCGTATTTTACAACCTGTAAATTTTATACAACAGGCGACTTATATAACAAAGGACGTAATCCCGAAGTTCACGCTCATATGTGGACAGCCCCAGGCTTAGCATTTATCGGTTGCGAATTTATAAACGAATATGCAAGCTCTGTTCCTGTTTATCAACGCGGTGTAGGAATTTTATCAACATCCTCTTCATTAGATATTGTAGAAAAATGTTCAAGTATTCCAATATACGGTACCCCATGTCCAGATGCAAATACTACCCGAGGTAATTTTACTGGCTTATATTACGGAATTAAAGCTGGTGTTGGCAGTTTTATGAAACTGAGCAAACAAGATTTTAGCAACTGCGTTAAAGGCACATGGTTAATGGCTTGCGATGCTATTACAGTAACCGAATGTGATTTCGATGTGTCTTCTGAAACATTAGCCAGTTCATTATTATACGATAGCTTTGGTTTGTATGTCGAAAGTAGCACCGGATATCATATAGAAGAGAATAATTTCCATGATGGAGTGCTGGGAATGGTTATTTTAAACTCAGGCAGAGATGAAAACCTTATTTATAGAAATGATTTTGTAAACCTTTCGGGAAACCAAAAAGCGACAGGATTTGTCGGCTTAGGAATAAATTATGATTGTAAAGTAAAATCTGGATTGCAACTTTGGTGCAATAATTTCACAGATGTTGATTATGCTATGGCAGTATTGGGTGGAGACGTTATAACACCTATGGGAGCTGTCGTCAATATTACTCATTCCGATATTAGAACCACGCAAGGGATGATACCTGCTTGTGGTACGCAAATTTGTGCACACAATTCTTTTTCTGGTATCCCTACTAACGAAGACAGGTTTTTTGTTGTTGAACCTAGTGTTTCTCAGCAACAATACTGGTATCATCAGTGTAATGATGTGGCTCACCAACTGGGAACACATGCTTCAAATATTCATACAATATACAGACCAGATCAACTTATCCCTTGCCCTCAAACCATATATTCTGGTGGCGGTGGTGGCGGCATAATTATGCAAACCATAGGAGGCTTTAATGATGAAGAAATAGGTCTTGAAAACGAGATAGCTTCTTTAACTTCGTATGACAAATTAAATTTAGAAATATCTGCACAATCTGCAAATACAAACAACACAACTGCTATTTATAATAATTTGTATGAAGCATCTCCTTATCTAACATCAAAAATATTGTTGGCATATCTTAATAATACCAATGTTAGTGAGCTTTCTCGCACATCGCTTATGCTTGCAAACAGCCCTCTGCCAAGTGATGTCGTGGAGGCTTTGCAACATGCAGATATCAGTGCTTCTTATAAAGCATATATTCTAAAAGCACAAAATGGCGAAAATCTGATTGAACAAAAACTTAATAGCATAAATCGTTTAAAGTCAGCACGTCAGGTTAATTACGACAAACTTATTCGTGAAACCTTATATGCAGATTCAACACCAGATTTTGCTGCAACTTACAACGCAGTTATCGACTTTATGGAAACTCAAACAGACCTGCATGCAAAAAAGAAACTTGCAGATTTATACATACACAAAGGTTTGTACGACAATGCTTTAACTACATTATGCGATCTTGAAAGTATTGCGTTAAGCGAAGATAATGTTGCTCTTTTTAATGATGTTAAAATCAAAGAAATTCAAATTGATATGTATCGCACACATGCAACTGAAGCAGCACAAAATGTTATTTCAGAAAATGAACAATATCTCCGTGAACTTGCTTCCGACTATAACACAAAAGAAGGTGGTGCAGCACGAGCAATGTTAGCATCAGCAGATTTATGGGACAATTTCCCAATTGTTATTCTTCCAAACCCTCAAATATCAGTAAACAACAAATCTGCAAAAATAAATAACGAATACGACGAGACAGAGTTAATTCCAGAACTCGAATCATTATTCAGCATTTATCCAAACCCTGCAAACAATTATCTATCAATTGAATTTATCAATCCAGACGGTAATTGCACATTCAGTATTTACACTATCAAAGGAGATTTCGTAAAAACCATTAATACCAATCAGCAACTTGGTTTTATGAGTATCGACATAAGCGACCTCAAAGCAGGTAACTATATTATAAACTGTAAGGAACTTAATGAAAATCAAAGTTTTATAATAGCAAGATAATATTTACCTGTTCTACTGTTCTCATAAAGTTGTGATTCTGTGATTCTGTTCCATTGTTCGTTGTTCGATTGTTCTCTTGTTCGAATGTTCTTCTGTTCTCTTGTCCTTACCTAAAAATCTTCTTCAGGATCCAGCATATTGCTTTTAAGAAAATAATAATCTTTTTGAAAGCCAGAGTTAAGATATTGAATTACGTCAATTAGGGTATCATTAAAAGAGTTTATTCTAAAAAGATACCTGCTATTGTATTTGTCGTAACCATAATAATACGAAGGAGCTTCGTCATAATAAATTTTTAATTGTGTTCGTATTATTTCATAGCTAAAACTGTCAGGAGATTCAAAACTTGTGTAAAATGCGGCTCCTCTATTATTTTCAAGAAATTGGTATGAGGGCATATCCACCATAATTTGATATTCAGAATTGACTGGCACCCAAAATGCTTTTATGTCTTCTTCCCATTCTTTATCTGTATCGGTTTTACCGCAAAATATTAGTATTTGTGATAAACCTACAATAGTTAGTATTATTAATAATCTACTTTTTTTCATAATTTTGTAACTCCTTTATTTGTAACAATATCAATTGATTGTTTTTTTGATTTATATTCAGTGTAAATTTTGCCTCCGTCATCTGCTGCTTGTTCTAAAACTGAGGTCCATGTTCTGTAAATATGTATTTGTCCTTTACCTTCAATGAGGTTTTGCATGTCGCTGTATTTCAGTTTTACTGTTTCACTACCAACAATTGTAGTAGAAACTATGAAAGTGTTTTTATCTTGGTCTTCAATTACGACAAAAACTTCTTCTTTTTGCGAAACTGGCATACCTATCCATCCAATCTCATAATTTGTATCAGTTTCAATTTTATTTATTGGTTTTAGTTCTATTTTCTGAATTATGCACTTATTGCGATATTCTTTATTTTCTGTATCTTTAAAAGTGAAAATACAATCTGAAATATCTTGTAATTGAAATTTATAATAACATCCACGAAACGCTTCTAGCTCTTCGTTCATTTCTTGTTGATTTACAGTAACTGTGCTTGGTTTCGATAAACTAAGTGTGGTTCCATTCGGTCCTCCGAAACGAAATTGAGACTCTATATTATAATTGTTGCTTTCGCCTGCATTGTATGAAACCCAATATGCTTGATGTATTTTAGCTTGGTTAACATCTTTAGAATCAGCGACTTCTTCGGGTGTGCATGAACTCATGCATCCAAATGCTACAATAATAGCGAGTGATGTTAAAGTTATTTTAACATTAGTTTTTAATCCACTGTAATCTCTGTTTTTCATCATATTTTATTTTTTTGTCTTCGAATAGCCACTGTATAACTTTTATAATTTTCGATTCGTCAAATTCGATTTTCTCAATCATGTCATTTAATAAACATGGCTCTAAGTTAATAATATTTTTAATTTGTTCTAAAATAATATCAAATTCGTACTTATTTAATTCGAGAGTGTTTCGGCGAGTACATACGTCACAATTGCCGCAGCGAACTGTGTCTTTTTCTCCAAAGTAGGCTAATAGTTGTTGGCTTCTGCATT
>JAQVPT010000007.1 GCA_028701945.1 Bacteroidales bacterium | reverse complement strand
CTACTTGCTAATAAGTCAAAGAACTTTTTGTTTCCCCAAATCTTGCCGAGAACATTATCTCGTTGTTTTTGGGATTGCAAAAATAGATACATTTTCATTCCTACCAAAACTTTTTGCACTTTTTTTTAAAAAAATTTTTACCTTTGTGGCAAAAGCATTGATTAACTGATGTTTACTTTAAAATATTTTTTTAATATTGCTTGTTAATTTGCATCTTTCGAGACTTCTCTAATCATTTTTATTGTTTTTAGTCCGTTTTTTTTGGTTTCAGAACACAAAATACAAAAAAACATACCTCATAAAAACAGAAAACTAGGCATATTATTATCAATCAATGATATTTTCAATTTATAATGAACAGAAAATCTATCCGAAACATCAAAAATATTATCAAAAATGAAAATTACAAGAATCATGAACTTGCAAAAAAGCGATTTATTTGTTTTTGATGCCATAACTATTAACCCGTAAATTATTAACATTGCTGTTTCTGTATCAAAAATAAGGCGATAAAGAAATTTAATAAGGGCATGGTTTTTCAAAACTAGTTTTTGTACGCTTCTAAAGTTTTTATAACGTACTTATAAAACTAGTTTCCAATGTGTTTTACACCTATATATATAACGGGCAAATAAAAATCCTAAAATAAAGTAATAATATCTGCATAAGACCTCATCAAAACTTTAGTTTCAAAGGCCGTAAAAAAGAATAATATATTGATGAAAGACGGCGAAATCTTAGAAGAGTCTCTTAGATTAGAATATTATTCAATAAACTTATGAATTGCCGCATCCTCGGCTAAACGCATTATTTGTTTTTCGGCTGTAGTTTGGTCATCTAAACCAATAAAATGCAAAACGCCGTGTATCATTACTCTTAACAGCTCTGTATCAGGGGTTTGATACTCTCTTGCGTTTTCATTAACTCTATCTAAACTAATGAAAATATCGCCAGATACGATATTCCCCTCACAATAATTAAAACTTACGATATCGGTAAAAAAATCATGGTTTAGATATTTCTTATTAATATCAAGAAGATATTCATCGGAACAAAAAATGTAATTAATATCACCAGTTTTTTTTTGATAATTTTTAACAATTTGATTAATCCACAATTCAATTTTGTTAAAATCAAGTTCTGGCATTTGCACATCCTCATTAAAAAAAACAATATTCATAACTAATTATTATCCAAAATTTTAAGATATTCCTTGTATTTTGTTTTGTAGTAACTTTTCAGTTTCACATTAGACATCTGTAGTAGTTCATTAAAACGAAGTTCAGTTTCTTTCTCTTTAAAAGCCGCATCAGGATTGCTCAATTTATAATCTCTGGCTTCATTTGATTTCCGTTTGTTGTCTATTTCTCTTTCTCTTTCGCTATTTTCAGCCTGGAGTAATCTGGTTAATATATTTTCTTGTCGATTAATTGTTTGAGGAGTAATATTGCCATCAATAATATCACTCAAACTTTCTTCCATCATTCGATTTATTTCCTGCAAAATTTTAGCTGCCTGGGGACTAATTCCACTATTCATCATATCGTTAAGCATTTGCTGCATCATTTCTTGCTGCATAAGCATTTTAGCAAGTTGCTCACTACCTTTACCACCGGGTTTTTTGCCTCCATCTTTCATTTGGTCAATCATATCTTGCATTTGCTGCTTCATACCCTTTTGCATATCACGCATTTGCCCCATGGGTTTTCCCTTCCCAGGTTTTTTACAATTATTGCATTGCCCCTCTCCACTCATTTCCATCGACATTTGCTTTTGCATTTGCTCCAACATTTCCAGCAGCAATAATGCTAGGTTATTTGCAGATGTCATCACTAGTTGCTGCGAAGATTCAACTAAATACCGACGATTCTCGCCAATTTCACTCATAACAACTTTTAAATTTTTATAGATACTAGATATCTCTTTGGACACTAAAGGTCCCAACTCTGGGATACGTGAAGACATCGCGTTTAGCGAATCTCTGATAATATCAAAATTGTTTTGAGCATTTTTTTGTTTGACAGTGTAATTCTTAAATCGCGGATCACGTGTTCCCAATGTTTTTTGTTGCAACAATATTTCTTCTTGGTCGAATGAAAACGTTAATAGATTTTCAATTACTTGAATAATATCATTGATATCTTCTTGCATTTGTTCCATAGATTGAGCGTCCATCATAGATTGCATTTGGTCGCTCATCTTTTGCATTTTTTCAGAAGTCTGCTCTTGTGATTTTGCAGCCTTTTTGTTTTTGCCATTTTGCATTTCTTGTAAAGATTGCTCCATCATTTCGGAAATTTCTTTCATCTCTTCAATAAAATCATCCAACTGCATTGGCTCGTCAAGCTCTGCATTCTTTTCTAAAGTCTCTTGATAGTCCTTTTTAATATCTTCAAACTCTTTTGTATGCTCTTCATGTTTTTCCTGAAGTTTTTCTTGACTTAATTCCTTATCCTTAGTCATCTCAGAAAGCTCATTGTGTTCCTTTGCAAGCTCATCAAGATCACTAATGGATTTGTCTATTCTTTCTTCCACCTCAGCTTTTTTCAGCAATTCAAGAGTATTATCCATCTGCTTTTCCATCTCTTCTGACGAGAATTTGAGTTCATCGGCCATTTTAAAAAACTCTTCCTTATCGAAATCTTCCATAAGCTTTTGCAACTCCTCCATCAACTTCATCATCTCCTTATCCATGAGATTTTTCATGAGATCGTTAATTTGTTGCTGCTTCTGTAGCATTTCATCATTTTTACTGAACTGTTCTTTAAATTGCTGCATTTTTGATTGTTCTTGAGAGATTTCATTCATCAGTTGATCCAATTTTGCCTGATCTCGCATAATTTGTTCCATCATCTGATTACGCTCATAACTTGTCATTTGCTCATTTATCAATTTCTTTTGCAACTCTTCAACATTTTTTCTAATTCTGGCACTTACGTCTTTAGCTTTTTCTATTTTTTCCTCAGTATCTTTATTGGCTTTGGAACTCATGTCCTGTAAATCATCTGCACCAGGTATAATAAATTCCATTTCGCGTGTGCGTGTAGTTTTTACTCCATTAACAGCGTCATTGTCAGACACTTCAAAATAATAAACAATCCTATTTCCTTCATTATCCAAGGAACTAAAGTCGAATGCAAAATAAAAATCTTGTGAACTAATTCTTTTTGAGAAAGGAATAGAAATCTTAATAAGTGTATCGCTGTCCTCTCCAGGTTTGCAAACAAATCTTAAATTTGTAAAACCATAATCATCATCAATAAAACCATTATAATAAAGAACTGCTAATTGATTCGTATCAGTCAAATGCTGCACCCTTATTGTTGGATACAGGTCGGGGACAACACTAATTTGATAGTTTATACCTGAATTTTCTTTAAAATACGTATTTTCAACATTTACAGTATAATTGCAAGAATTCAAAACAGTACGTTCCAATTGAAATTCCTTTTGGTTTTTTGCTGCTGAAATAGATACTGAATCAAAAACCACATTAAGTTTATCTAAATTAAGGGTATTAAAAGTCCATAAAACTTTTGATCCAACTGGAATATTTATGTCGCCTGAATTTTGGTACTTTTTATCTTCAATTCCAGTATAATCGGGAGCATTTACAAAAACCTCAAAATCCAAAATTGAGGGAGCTGGCAAAACTTCAATTTCATAACGATTCGAGCTTATTCCCGCAGCCGACATGGTAAACCTAACATTATTGTTAAGACTAATAAATTTATATTGAAACACACCTGCCGATTTTCTCTCCATATAAAAATCGTTGCCACCATAATTTATTAGCATTTGATCGGGCGAATAAGCTCCCTTTGCACTAACTTCGAGAATAAAATCAGTCCCTTTTTTTGCGACTAACGAATCATTTAACAACTCGATGCTAAACGGAGCTGGTTGAGTATAATGAGTATTAAAATTAATGATTCTCTCGGTTGCTTCTGAAAACATGCCAGGCCAAAAGACAAAAAGTAAGATTAAAACAATGAAAATTGGACCTAGCAGCTTAAAATATTTAAAGTTTTTCTTTAAATTTATAGCTGACAAAAAAGGTATTGGGCTAATAGTTTGTGTTCGTTGATTGATGCTTGCAATAATAATATCTTTCGAGGCGTGGTCGTTATCTGTGAGCTTTTTAAGTTCAAGTGTATTCTGAAGTTTATCAGATATCTCAGGGAAATATTTCCCCAAAATTTTGCTTGCCTGTTGATGGTCTATAATATTACCGATTTTAAATAAATTCAGTATTGGGATTAAGATCATTCTTACAAAAATCAAAAAATAAAGCACCCCAGTAATAAGGACTAAAGTAGTTCGAAACCAAACATTAAAATGTCCAAAATACTCGGCAATTACAATAATTAGGTACCACGAAAGTAGAACGGTAAGAGTAAGTAAAAGCCCTTTGATAATTTTATTGATGTAATACTTTTTAATAAAACCATCAAGCTTGTTTAATAATATTTCATAATTATTATCGCTCATATTATTTAGCCAACCAATAACTTGGATTTATAGGTACTGATATTTTCCATATTTCAAAATGCAAAACAGTTTTATTTTCAGATTTATCGGTGTGTATGAGACCAAGAGATTGCTTAGTAACAACCATTTCGCCAACAGAGACATAAACATTATCTAGGTTCGTGTAAACGCAAAGATATTCACCATGTCGAATTATGACAGCATTTTGAGCTCCTGGAATTGCTATCACTTTTCTTACCTCGCCGTCAAAAATCGCCCTTGCTGTCGAACCTGAAGTAGTTGAAATATCAATGCCCTTATTATCTAAAGTTATATTTTTTAATATTGGATGATTTTGTTTACCAAAAGCACTTGTAATCACGCCTCTTTCGACTGGCCAAGGCAATTGTCCTTTATTATTATTAAAATTGGTACTAACAATTTTCTCAGCCGGAGTAAGTTCATATTTTCCAGTCATAGCACCAGTAGAACGCTTAGCTTCTTCAGCAATTAATTTTTCAATTTCACGCTGTAATTGAGCCATTTGTTTTTGCTGATCTAAAAGTTTATTTTTAAGATCTTTTTCTTGTGCCTTAAGATTTACAATTGCCGATTCTTTATTCTGCTGTTCTTTTGTCAACTTATGTGCTTCTTTTTTTTCTTCATCCAACAAACGTGTTTGAGAAAGTCTTGCTTCATTAAGTTTCTCAATTTGGATTTCTAAAACTGCCTTAACTGAGTTTATTGCCATAAATTGTTTTTTTCGAAACTCTGCTAATTGCTGCATATACTTTAAACGTAAATAGGTTTGATTAAAATCTTCCGCCGAAAGAATAAACATAATATCATTATATTTGTTTTGATTTTTCCACGCAACTTTAATCATGTTAGCATATTTTTGTTTTAGTAATTCAACATCATCTTTCATAATTGAGATAATCAATTCTGTTTCGACAATACGCTTATTATAATAAGAAACCTCGTCATTAATGTTTTGTATTAGCTCTTTTCTCGAATTTATATTTTTATTAATTAACTGTAAGCTATTATAAGATTCTTTCTGACTTTCTTTAGTTTGCTTTAATAATTTATTAGTATAGTTTATTTCTTCGAGAGTTTTTTTCTTCTTGTTTTCTAAATCGGTCTTAGACTGACTAAAAACTGTATTATAAGCTCCGCAAACGAAGATTATCAGTATTAATATGTGCGATATTTTATTCATAACTCAATTTCCTCATATTTATCACTTATCTTAAATGGGAACGACATCGATTCGGCATCTATTGTGAAACTTTCTATATTTATAACAATGCGTGGTGCAAATCTTGGTGTTGTAATTTCAATGTCAATTTTGTGTGGTAAATACTGGTTGTCAACAAGATACAGCTTGCCATACTCAATATATAACGATTGTTGCTGGATATAATTCTCAAGAAACATATCGTGCACTCTAAAAAGATCTGGCAAAACCTTTACAAATTGAAACACAAATTCGTTTGTTTGATAATTTATTTCACTTGGATTCACACCAACCGTATCGCTGATTTCTTTTTCCAACTTACGTTCCCAACGTTCTGGATTTTTTTCATCAACATAATACTTTACATATTTCCTTTGCGATATTGAACTCATACAATATAGACTCGAATCATAGCATTGTTTAAAATTAGACACAGCTTTTGATAAATCATCTGGTTGAGGATAAAAGAAAAATGAATTAGTAAGTATTGCTTGTAGCATATTATAATCTAAATCAATATCGAACTGGTTTATCAAAAAAGCAAAATCTCCTGCATAATAAGTTTTATCTAACCTGTTGATAAACTTTACTGAGTCTTTAGTGATAAGCATTCTTGCCCCTTCAATATTAAATGATCGCAAACTAATCCAAATAGCTGTATCCTTTTGCATCCGTATCATTCCACTAACTTCTTGGTCATCTTCGCCCATATAGATTTTGGCAGAAAACTTAAAACTTAAATTATCATATACAAGTTGATGATCTATTAGTTCGCGATACAACTTTTGAGGGCGAATGTTTTCACCTTTTCTTCCCTCAACAAAAGCGACCTTACATGATACTACAAAAAAGAGTAAGCATGATAAAATAACTATGTGTCTAATAGTTCGCTTCTTCACTTTATTCAACAATTAATTTATTTTTAATCTTATCTTTAATTGCCTCAGAAGCGTTACCGTACTCCACCGACTTTTCCCATGACATTACCGCTTTGTTTATTTCGCCAAGTTTAAATAAAATATCTCCTTTATGCTCCAAATAAACAGGGTTTTTCAGATCTACATCTATTGCTCTATTAATAAAAATCAAAGCTTCATCATATTTTTTATTCTTAAACAAAACCCATGAATGAGTATCAAAATATATAGCATTATCTCCATCTAATTTAATGAGTTTTGTGCTTAATTCTAAAGCTCTATCAAGTTTTTGTCCTCTTTCAGCAAGGAAATAAGAATAATTATTTAACACGCTAGTATTTTCAGAATCCTTATATAATACTAATTCGTAAACCGAATCTGATTTATGGTGCTCATTAGTTTTATGTAAAGCATCTCCTTGCATAGTTAAAAATTCGATAAGGACTATTTGATCATTAGACATAAACTGTGATGCAAAATTTACAGCCTCATCAACATCATCATAATTTTGAGTAAAGTAAGCCGCTGGAACATAATATTTGTACAATTCAATAACGTTAGGGTATAAACTTGTTGCCTCTTTACTTCTTTTGTACATTTTATCCATATCTCTCAGGACAAAGTCGAGTTGTAAGGCCTGTTCCCAAATTTGAAACTTAGATTTGTCTATAGCAAGTATCATGTCAAATTCTTTTTGTGCTGCGACATAATCTTTAGTCATAATATAGTAATCGGAATTTAAGGCTCTAACTTTAAGCTCATCAGGATGTTTTTCTGTTAATAGTTCTAACAGATATTTCATATTGCCAATAATAAAATTGTTATCGCCCATTATATCAAGCATTTGCAGCATAATCCGAACTTTAAGATCCAGCTCAACATCATCACGAGTTATGCCGATAGCAAGATATTTGAATGTATTTTCTAAATCTCTTTGGGTACGATAAAAATCTGCCATCGAAAAATAAATTATTCCCTCCGTAATATCATCTTCATTTATGGATAAATAAACAGCTTTTGCCTGTTCGTACTTACCCGAATTAACAAGAGATTCAGCTAATAATGTTTTATATTTCGTATCATTAGGATATTTATCTACTAATTTTTGAATTTCGGCAATTGCCATATCAAAATCACCAATGTTATTATAAGTTGCTTCTTTTTCAAGTGAGATAATTTCATTAATCCCAAACTTTTGTTCCGCATTATCAAGTATTTTGATTGCCGATTTTGTGTCTTTAGAGTTTAGATATATATTTGAGAGAGCAAAGTAATAACTTATTTTATCTGGATATAATTTAATTAGTTCTTTATAAACACTAGCAGACTTATCGGGCAAATTATTGTTTTGATACATAAAAGCCAACATAAGTTTGTAATATTCATTATTGGTATTATCAAAATTTACCGCTTTTTCGGCATACTCTAATGCCCCAGCATAATCAGCTGCCAAATTTAAAATTCCAGCAATCTCGTAATACACTGCCGAGTTCGTATTATCAACTTTTAACGCAGCGGTATAATTAACTAAAGCATCCTCAAAGTTCCCAAGTATCTTTTGTTTATTAGCTTCGAGAAAATAATAATTAAACTCAAAATTCTGTATCCTTGGATCTTCTTTAGCTTTTTCTGATTTGCCTTTAAAAATGCCACACGAAGTAACTGACGATAACAAAAACATTGTTAAACATACAGACAAACCTGTGATAATTCCTCTTTTTATTTCTATTTTATTTAATCTCATACTGATTGTAATCCCCGATACTTAAATCTGTCTTTTTACCTTTAAATACAACATGACTGCCTATCATCGAATCGCTTAAGAGAGCATCTTTGATTGTAGTTTCTTTTTGAATAATTGAGTTTTGGATAATTGAATCTGCTATAAAAGATTTGTCCCCAATTGACACAAAAGGTCCAATTACGGAATTTTCTATTTCGACATTTTCGCCAATATAACACGGTTCGTTAATTACGGAGTTAGTTATCAATGTAGATTTAGCAACACTTGCAGCTCCTTTTGTTCTGGCAAGAACTCTCTGATGAGTTTCAACAGTAATGTCTTTATTTCCACAATCTAACCACTCATCCACAGCACCTGGGACAAATTTAAAACCTTTTAGTCGCAGGTTTTCGAGTGCAGTTGTCAGTTGATATTCGCCACTTTTACGGATATTATTATCAATTATATTGTTAAGTTCTACTCGTAATTTATCGCCATCGTTAAAATAGTAAATCCCAATTATAGCAAGATCGGAGACAAATTCTTTTGGTTTTTCAATAAATTCGTCAATAAACCCATCCGCATTAGTTTTTACTACGCCATAACTTTCTGGATTTTCAACTTTTTTTACCCAAATAATACTGTCAACTCCCGCATCTATTTTAAAATCGGCATAAAAAAGTGTATCAGCAAAAGCTACAACAGTTTTACCTTTTAAAGCAGGAGCAGCACACCAAACGGCATGAGCAGTTCCCAGAGCTTCTTTCTGATAATAGATTTTTCCTTTTGCACCAACACTCTTTGCAATTTCGACAAGTTGATTTTCTACCTCCTTACCAAAATCACCAATTACAAAAGCAATTTCATTAATTTTTTCTTCGCATACTCCAGCAATCCCTTCAACAAGACGATGTACAATAGCTTTTCCTGCCAGTTCAATAAGTGGTTTTGGAACGGTGAGAGTGTGAGGTCTCATTCTTGTTCCCATACCAGCCATTGGAATAATTATATTCATAAAATTTATTTTTTAATATTAAACACATAACATAAAGACATTTTGAATTTCACATTTTATTTAACTCCTGTATGTCCAAATCCTCCAGCACCACGAGTAGTTTCGTTAAGTATTTCAACATCTTCCCATTCGGCCTGTTCGTGTTTTGCAATTACCATTTGGCAAATTCTTTCACCGTCTTCGACAGTAAAATTAGTGTCAGACAAATTAACAAGAATCACACCAATTTCGCCACGATAATCGGCATCAATTGTTCCAGGCGAATTTAAAACAGTTAATCCGTGTTTGTAAGCTAATCCGCTACGAGGACGAATTTGTGCTTCATATCCGACAGGAAGTTCAATAAATAAGCCTGTTGGAATTAATCGTCTTTCAAGAGACTTTAAAATCACTGGCTCACTAAGGTTTGCACGTAAATCAACCCCAGCAGAGTGTTTAGTGCTGTAGGCTGGTAAATTATGTTTTGATTTATTTACTATTTTTACTTTCATATTATACCTATAATAATGTAGTTTTAAAAACCTGCAATATTAGTAAAATTACGTGAATTTAGGAAATTTTTATTATCTTCATAAAAAATGGGTAACATCTTATAGTATATACTGGCAAAATGCTGTTTGCTTTATAATAATATATAGTATGTAACTCTGTTGTATCACATTAACTAATCTGCTCATTTGTTTTTTGTTCTTTGTTCTCTTGTTCAATTGTTCTTACTTCAAAACATCTTGCTTTCAATAATCTTAAACAACACTGAATTAACCGATTACCGATTACTGAAATCACCGATTACTTGTTCTATTGTATTATTGTTATACAGTGATTCTGTGAACCAGTGATCCAGTGATTCTGTAATTCTGTATCATCACATCTCAACATTGATTAATCTTCACATCTATTTCATATTATAAAAATGCAGCAGCACTCAAACACAAATTAATATTTTAAAATTATTAAATATTAATTACTTTTGTATAAAATTATTAAGTATGGATTTAGCTTATTATGCTCATGAAACTGCAATTATAGACGAAAATTGCGAAATTGGTGCTGGAACAAAAATTTGGCATTTTTCTCACATTATGTCTAATTGTATATTGGGTCGTAATTGTAATATCGGTCAAAACGTTGTTATCTCGCCTGAAGTTATTTTAGGAAACAATGTGAAAGTTCAAAATAATGTCTCAATTTATACGGGGGTTATTTGCGAAGATGATGTTTTTCTGGGTCCGTCGATGGTGTTTACAAATGTTACTAATCCAAGAAGTGCAGTAAACAGACGTGGAGAATATACAAAAACCATTGTTAAACATGGAGCAACTATTGGAGCAAATGCAACAATTGTATGCGGTCATAATATTGGTCGTTTTGCTTTTATTGGGGCAGGTGCGGTTGTTACAAAAGAAGTTCCCGATTATGCACTTGTAGTTGGAAATCCTGCCATACAGAAAGGATGGATGAGTGAATACGGACATCGTCTCGAATTTGATGATGACGGAATTGCAATCTGTCCAGAGAGTAAAGAAAAGTATCAATTTAAAAAAAATATAATAACAAAACTTTAGTTTATGTCGAATGTAAATTTTGCACTTGTAGGAGTGGGCGGATATATTGCCCTCAGACACGTAATAGCTATCAAAGAAACAGGAAATGATTTAATTGCAACACTCGATCCTTTTGACAGTGTAGGTTTTTTGGATGCTCATTTTCCAGAAGCAGATTTTTTTCATGAATTTGAAAGATTCGAAAGACATGTTGATAAATTGAGCCGTACAGATAAAAAAATAGATTATGTTAGCATTTGTTCTCCAAACTACTTGCACGATTCTCATATAAGATTTGCATTAAGACATAAAGCAAACGCAATTTGTGAAAAGCCACTAGTACTTAATCCTTGGAATATTGACGCTCTCGAAGAAATAGAAAAAGAAACGGGGAATAAAATTTATAATATCTTACAGTTACGTCTTCACAAATCAATTATTGAATTAAAAAACAAAATTGATAACGGACCAAAAGATAAAATTTATGATATTGATTTAGCATATATAACTTCTCGTGGTAAGTGGTATCATTATTCATGGAAAGGCGATATGCAAAAATCAGGAGGTATAGCAACAAACATTGGCGTCCACTTTTTTGATATGTTAAGCTGGATTTTTGGTAAAGTAAAATCTAGTACTGTTCAATTAAGCGAAAAAGATAAAGCAGCTGGTTTTCTTGAATTAGAAAGAGCAAGAGTACGCTGGGTTTTATCAATAGACGAAAACATGCTTCCCGACGATATTAAAGCAAAGGGTCAAAGAACATACCGCTCAATTAAAATAGAGGACCACGAAATAGAGTTTAGTGATGGTTTTACTGATCTGCATACCGAAAGTTATAAGCATATTTTAGCAGGAAATGGTTTCGGATTACAAGATGCACGCAACTCAATAAACATGGTCTATGATATACGAAATGCTGTTGCGACTGGAATTAAGGGCGAATATCATCCATTATTAAAAAAGTAATTTTGAAAATTAAATAATTAAATTATTTTTACACTTTTAATCTGTGAAATATTTAACAACATAAAATTATGTATAATTCAATCATTAATAAAGAAAAGAAAATTTCTGTAATAGGTCTTGGATACGTTGGATTACCAATCGCTTTAGAGTTTGCTAAGCATGTTAAAGTCGTTGGTTTTGATATAAAACCTGAAAGAGTCGAAATGATGAAAAAGGGCATCGATCCAAGTAATGAACTATCATCAGAAGATTTTGAGAATCGAGACATTATATTCACAGCAAATCCCGAAGACCTTAAAAACTGTCATTTTCACATTGTTGCTGTTCCAACACCTATTGACGAACATAATTTACCCGATCTTACTCCAGTACTCAAAGCATCAGAAACAGTAGGTAGAATATTAAAAAAAGGGGATTATGTTGTTTACGAATCAACAGTATATCCCGGCTGTACCGAAGAAGACTGCATCCCTGTTCTTGAGCAAATGTCAGGATTAAAATTTATAGAAGATTTTAAAGTTGGTTTTTCTCCTGAACGAATTAATCCCGGAGATAAAGTTCATACTTTAACAAGTATTGTAAAAGTGTCTTCGGGTTGTGATGCCGAGTCTGCTGAAGATATTGCAAAAACTTATGAAATAATAATAAAAGCTGGTGTGCATCGCGCAAGCTCAATTAAAGTTGCCGAAGCTGCAAAAATTATTGAAAACACACAACGAGACGTAAACATTGCTTTAATGAACGAATTGTCAATAATTTTTGATCACATGCACATCAACACTTTTGAAGTTCTTGAAGCATCAGGCACAAAATGGAATTTTCTTAATTTTATTCCAGGTCTCGTTGGAGGACACTGTATTGGCGTTGATCCATACTACTTACTTCATAAAGCTAAAGAACTTGGTTATCATGCACGCATGATAAACTCAGGACGTGCAATTAACGATGGTATGGGTGCTTATGTCGCAAGTAAGGTTGTTAAACTCATCATTTCTAAAAAGAAAGAAATAACTAAAGCACGTGTACTGGTTATGGGCATGACATTTAAAGAAGATGTTACTGATATTCGCAACTCAAGAGTTATAGATATTTTGGATGAGCTTAAAAAGTACAATGTCCATTATGATGTGGTTGATGCTTATGCAGATGTTGCGGAGGTAAAAAAGGAATATGACGTTGAACTCTCTGCAAAACCCGAAGGTAAATATGATGCAATAATAGTTGCTGTGAACCATAAACCTTATGTAAACCTTACTGAATCTTATTTTAAAGACTTATCAAATGAAAATGGAATATTAATTGATATTAAAGGCGTTTTCCGGAATAAGATTAAAGATTTAACTTATTGGAGTTTATAAAACATTTACTTCGTTTTATTGTTATTCAAACAGATTCAAATTTTTAAAAATGGAATTTACAAAACAAAATATTATTAACGTATTAAAGTCGGTTATACATCCCGAAACAGGACAAGATATTATTAGTTCAGGAGTTCTTGAAAGTCTTGAAATTGAAGACAATTCTGTTAATATCACATTGATATTCGATAAAATAACCGATCCATTTATAAACTCAATAAAACGTGCTATAAAAAGCGAGGTAGAAAAGCAATTTGGACTTGATGCGATAATAAACATAACAACCAAAGCAAAGCCCAAACAAAAATTAACCCCAAAAAATGCAAATGGAATAGAAGGCATTAAAAATATTATTGCGATTGCCAGCGGAAAAGGAGGAGTAGGCAAATCGACAGTAACCGTTAATCTTGCAGTATCTCTTGCACAAAAAGGTTATCGAGTTGGTGTTATTGATGCTGATATTTTTGGACCTAGTATTCCGAAAATGTTTGGTGTTGAAGACGTAAAACCAACTGGCATTACTGAAGATGGTAAAGAGTTTATGGTGCCAATTGAAAAATACGGCATTAAGATGCTTTCGGTCGGGTTTTTTGTAAATGCTGCAGATGCAACAATTTGGCGAGGACCAATGGCTGGTGGTGTTTTAAAGCAACTCATCGATCAAGCAAAATGGGGCGAACTAGATTTCCTGCTTTTTGATATGCCTCCTGGTACGAGTGATATTCACTTGACATTAGTTCAATCTGTACCTGTTACAGGAGCAATTATAGTTAGTACTCCACAAGAAGTTGCAATTGCAGATGCCCGAAAAGGTGTTGCGATGTTTAAATCTAAAAATATTGATGTACCTTTACTTGGTTTAGTTGAAAATATGGCTTGGTTTACACCAGCAGAATTACCCGAGAATAAATATTATATTTTTGGACAAGGTGGTACTGAAAAACTTGCTAAAGAAGTTAATACTAAAGTGCTTGCTCAAATCCCGATCGTTCAATCGGTTTGCGAAAGTGGCGATAGCGGAAAACCAATTGCAATTGATGCATCATCTGTTATTGGCAAAGCCTTTTCTGATTTTGCAGATGAATTTTTAGATGCCGTAGAAAAAAGGAACAATGAATTAGCACCTACAAAACAAGTAATAATTAAATAAAACATAAAATAATGGAAGAAATAATAAAAAGAATTGAAAAATCAATAGAAGAAGTAAGACCTTATCTTCAAGCTGATGGTGGTGATATTAGCCTAGTCGAAGTTACTCCCGATTATATTGTTAAAGTAAAGCTTTTAGGAGCTTGTGGCTCATGCCCTTTTAGTGTTCAAACTCTAAAGCTGGGTGTAGAAGATAAACTTAAAAAAGATGTGCCAGAAGTAAAAGAAGTTGTGTCTGTTTAAAAACAACAAGTCTTTTATTCGATGAGATACTAAAATCGTAATTATCATAACCTTTTTGTTTGATAATTACTTTTTTTTGCATTCAAATCTGCTGTTTTGAGCTTGTCTATAACTCTACATATAAAGAGCTTATTTACAGGACATTATTGTTTATCTTGAAACAATCCATAAATCTTTTTGCATAATGATAATTCAAATTTACCAAATTTATGCGAGTTTATATATGAGAAAGTTAATTTATGGATTGTTGTCTTATCAATTTACATGCGTCATTTAGCGAGCAAGTTTGTAATTATATTGCCATTATCATTAATTGTACTAGTTAATTTGTTTTAAAATGCGAAATATTTAGGTTTAACCCTTGTCGCATCAAAAATACAATAAAAATTTTGGCAGTTGCATAAACTTTTGTATTTTTGCAAAACTTTTAGGTGTAAAGATACCGGGGGACCAACAAAAAGTCCCCTGTTTTATTAAATATATATGATAAAAGCAGAAAAAATATCAGAAATTTGCAGTAGCTGTTTAACCGACAGTGAGTTTATTGTTGACATTAAAATCAACAATGCGAATGATGTTTTTGTGTATGTCGATGACCTTGATGGAATAACAATAGAAGCCTGTAAACGCATAAGCCGCCACATTGAGTCTCAATTTGATAGAGAAATCGAAGATTTTTCTTTAGAAGTTGGTTCACCAGGTTTATCAAAGCCATTTAAAGTTGACCAACAATACCTTAAAGCAATAAATACGAATGTCGAAGTTGTAACGGTTGATGGAGAAAAAATATGTGGAAAATTAAGTGCTTTTAATGACGATAATATTGTTGTAACAAAGACTGCTATCAAAAAAATAAATAATAAAAAACAAGAAATACAAGAAGAATATAAAATTGACAAAACAAATATTAAATCAACAAAAAGTGAAATATCATTTAGTAAATAAAACCTATAATAGTATGAAATATGGAGTTGCAGAATAATCTAATAGACACCTTTGCAGAATTTAAAGAATTAAAAAGCATTGATCGTCCAACTATGATCGGCGTTTTAAAAGACGTTTTTATTTCTACTCTAACAAAACTATTTGGAGAAGATAGTAAATTTGATGTTATTATCAACGATGCAAAAGGTGATGTCGAAATATGGCGATATCGTGTAGTTGTTGATGATGCCGATTTTACTGACGAATATGTTCAAATATCTCTTACAGAGGCCAGAAAAATTGATGAGGACTTTGAGATTGGTGAAGAATATTCCGATGCTATAAAGCTCGAAGATTTTGGACGAAGAGCAATTCTTGCATTAAAACAAAACTTACAAGCTAAAATTTTAGAACGCGAAAAAGATAACGTTTACACAAAATATAAAGATAGAGTTGGGGAACTAGTTATCGGTGAAATTTATCAGATTTGGAAACGCGAAATTCTAGTACTTGATGATGAGGGTACAGAACTTATTCTTCCTAAATCAGAGCAAATATTAAGTGATAGATATCGTAAGGGTGATACATTGAGAGCGGTTGTTTTAAGTGTTGAACTTAGAAGTGGCACGCCGTTAATAAAGCTTTCACGAACATCTCCACTGTTTTTAGAAAGGCTATTTGAACTTGAAATACCCGAAATACTTGATGGTTTAATTACAATTAAGAAAATCGTTAGAATACCTGGAGAAAGAGCCAAGGTTGCTGTTGAGTCTTATGACGAACGCGTTGATCCTGTTGGTGCTTGTGTAGGAATGAAAGGTAGTCGAATACATGGCATCGTTAGAGAATTACATAACGAGAACATAGATATTATTAACTACACAAGTAATACACAGCTCTATATCCAAAGGGCTTTGTCGCCAGCTAAAATTTCATCAATAAAACTAAACCAAGAAGCTAAAAAAGCTGATGTTTTTCTAAATCCTGATCAAGTTTCACTTGCAATAGGGAAAGGCGGATTAAATATTAAATTAGCTAGCCAATTGGTTGGATTTACAATTGATGTGTACAGAGAAGTGGATGAAGATGAAGATGATGTTGCTATTGATGAATTCTCAGATGAAATAGAATCATGGGTAATTGATGCTTTTAAAGCAATTGGATGCGATACTGCTCGTGCAGTTATTAATTTAAGTGTAGAAGAACTGGAAAAGAGAACAGATTTAGAAGTTGAAACGATAGAGGATGTTTTAAAAATTCTTAAATCTGAATTTGAATAAAAACAAAAATTTACAAACTTATTTTTTAAAATATGACTTCAGAGGCTAAACCAAAGAGACTTAGCATAGTAGCAAGAGAATTAAACGTTGGAACTAGTACCATTGTCCAATTTCTTGAAAATAAGGGATTTGACATCGGGAATAACCCCAATGTCAAAATTCCTGTAGAGTGTTTGGATATTCTTGCTGAGGAGTATAAAGATTCTAAATCACTTAAAGAAAAAGCCATAATAAATACCGAAAAGGCTAAAGAAACTAAGATTTCTAATATTTCTGAAGAAAAAGCTAAAGTACAAGTCGAACAGGTGCAGCCCGAGAAGGTAACAATAGACCAGCCTCTTGAAAAGGAAATTGTCGATAAAGAAAAGAAAAGTCCTATCGAGCCAGTTAAACCTATTATCACAAAAATAGAAATCCAAAAAACTCCTGATGTTTCTAAAAAAACAGAGGAAGATGAAAAGGGACTAAAAGTATTGGGAACAATAAATTTAGACCAAATAAATCAAAAAACACGTCCAAAACGCAAAACAAAAGAAGAAAAACAAGAAGAAAAACAAAAGAAGGCTAACGAACAAAAGAAAAGCGAGCCTACTAAAAAAGAAAATGTTGTAAGTGAAATTTCGGTTGAAAAGAAAAAAACAAAAGAAACAGCTGCGAAAGAGAAAACAACTGTAGAGGAAAAAATATCTGTGGAAGAAAAAGCCACTGAAATTGCAAAAGAAAATTTAGAAATAAAAAAGAAAGAAGCTGTCGTCGAAGAGCAAAAGTTAGTTGCAGAAGATACAGTGCAAACAAAAGATATCAGAGATGATGTTGATTTCATTAAGACTAAAGTAGAAAAACTTGCAGGTCCAAATGTAGTAGGTAAAATTGATATTGATAACTACCTAAAACGTCAAGAAGAAACTGAAAAGAAAAAGAAGAAAGAAAAAGAAGATCGCCAAAAACAACGAGAAAAAGAGAAAGAAGAAAGAAAATCCAAACGTAAAAGGATTAAAAAGGTCAAAGTTAATATCGCTGATGCGAATGTACAAACTGATAATAAAAAGAAAAAACCAACTAAAAAGGTTCTTAAACCCAAAAAAGCTGAAATAACTGAGGTCGATGTACAAAAGCAAATTAAAGAGACTTTGGCCCGTTTGACATCTCCTAAACAAAAATCAAAGGCTTCAAAACACCGACGCGAAAAACGCGATATTGGTTCGCAAAAGAGAGAAGAAGAATTTCAAAAATTGGAAGCTGAAAAAAACATTATTAAAGTTACCGAATTTGTTTCTGTTAGTGAGCTTTCGACCATGATGAATATTCCAGCTACAAATCTTATTGGAACTTGTATGAGCTTAGGACTTTTTGTGTCGATTAATCAGAGGTTAGATGCAGAAACAATGGCTTTGGTTGCTGATGAATATGGATTTAAAATTGAATTTGTAAGTGCTGATGTTCTAAGTGAAATTGAAGATATTGTGGATGCCCCTGAAGATCTTAAGACTCGCCCACCAATTGTTACTGTTATGGGACACGTTGACCACGGTAAAACAAGACTTCTTGACCAAATTAGAAATGCAAATGTAATAGACGGTGAAGCTGGAGGTATAACGCAGCACATTGGTGCATATAGCGTGAAGCGAGAAGATGATAAAGTGATTACTTTCCTCGATACACCTGGGCACGAAGCGTTTACTGCAATGCGTGCTCGTGGAGCACAGATTACAGACGTTGCGATTATTGTTATTGCTGCTGATGATAGCATAATGCCCCAAACAATAGAAGCCATAAATCATGCTTCTGCAGCTGGAGTTCCAATTGTGTTTGCAATTAACAAAATAGATAAACCCGCAGCTAATCCTGATAAGATACGTGAAGGACTTTCACAAATGAATTATCTCGTCGAAGAGTGGGGAGGGAAATATCAATCACAAGAAATTTCGGCGAAAGAAGGTATCAATATCGAAGAACTACTTGAAAAAGTACTGCTTGAGTCTGAAATGCTTGACCTTAAAGCAAATCCTAACAGAAATGCAGTTGGAGCGGTAATTGAATCCTCTTTGGATAAAGGACGCGGATACGTAGTTACATTATTAGTGCAAACTGGGACTCTGAAAGTTGGTGATATTCTACTTGCTGGTTGCCAAACTGGACGTGTTAAAGCTATGTATAACGAACGCGGTCAAAAAATCGACACAGCAGGACCTTCTACTCCTGTTTTAGTGCTCGGTCTTAGCGGAGCGCCGCAGGCTGGGGATAAATTTAATGTACTAGATACTGATCACGAAGCTAGAGACCTTGCAAATAAACGCTTGCAATTACAACGCGAACAAGGACTAAGAACGCAAAAACATATTACTCTCGACGAAATTGGACGTAGATTGGCACTTGGTGATTTTAACGAAATAAACATTATTGTTAAAGGTGATGTGGACGGATCGGTTGAAGCCTTAGCTGACTCACTAATAGATCTCTCAAAAGACAACTTCGATGTTAATATAATTCATAAAGCGGTCGGTCAAATCTCAGAGTCTGATGTTATGCTTGCTGCTGCATCAAATGCTATTATAGTCGGATTCCAAGTCCGTCCTTCAAGTCATGCACGAAAGCTTGCCGAAAAAGAAGAAATAGAAATCAGATTATACTCCATTATCTATGATGCGATAAACGAAATCACTGATGCTATGGAAGGAATGCTTTCGCCAACTCTTAAGGAAACAATAACTGGTTCTGCCGAAATTCGCGAAACTTTCAATATTACTAAAGTGGGTACAATCGCAGGTTGTATGGTAACTGATGGCAAAATATATAAAAAATCTAATGTGCGGATTATTAGAGATGGTATCGTAATTTACACTGGTAAGCTTGGTAGTCTCAAACGCTTTAAAGATGACGTTAAAGATGTTACCTCAGGTTACGAATGTGGCTTAAACATCGACAAATTTAATGACATTAAGGTTGGAGATATTGTAGAAGCTTTCGATGAAACGGAAGTTAAACAGAAATTATAAACCTCAGAAACATCTATGCTCAAAATAGGTAATACAGAGTTTGGCGACAAACCCGTATTTCTTGCACCAATGGAGGATGTAACTGACCCCTCGTTTAGATATATGTGCAAAAAATTTGGTGCAGATTTAATGTTTAGTGAATTTATATCTTCCGACGGACTCATCAGAGACGCCCGCAAAAGCTTACAAAAACTCGAACTATTTGATTACGAGAGACCCGTTGGAATACAAATCTACGGGCATATTCCTGAGGCGATGGAAAAGGCTGCTGACATGGTTAATTCTGTAAAACCAGATTTATTAGACCTTAATTATGGTTGCCCTGTTAGGAAAATAGTCGCCCGAGGTGCAGGAAGCGGTATGATGCAAAACCTGCCGCTAATGGAAGAAATTACAAAACGTGTAGTAAATATTTCTAATATCCCAGTTACTGCTAAAACAAGACTAGGTTGGGATGAGTCTTATAAAAATGTGCTAGAAGTTGCAAAATTACTCCAAAATTGTGGCATCCATGCACTAACAATTCATGGTAGAACTAGAGCTCAAATGTACAAAGGAGAAGCAGACTGGACTCTTATTGGAGAAGTGAAAAATAATCCTGACATCAAAATACCAATTATAGGAAACGGAGACATCACATCGGGTGAAATTGCTTACCATAGATTTGAGCAATATGGCGTTGATGCTATTATGATTGGACGTGCTGCAATTGGTAAGCCTTGGATTTTTAAAGAAGTAAAACATTATCTGAAAACCAAAGAAACATTGCCACCTCCAGGAGTAATCGAAAGAGTTGAATTTGCCCGAGAACATCTTCATAAATCTGTTGAATTTAAAGAAGGAATGCGAGGAATTTATGAAATGAGACGACACTTTGCCTTATATTTTAAATCAATCCCCAACTTTAGAGAAACGCGATTAAGACTGCTCACAGCCCAAAATGTTGAGGAAATCGAACAAGTTCTCGATTTTATAGAAACCGAATTCGGAGGAGTAGAACTCGTAACTCAAAATTTATAAATAATTATATTGTCAATTGCTGACACTGTATGATGTTTTAAGTATTTATTAACAGAAATATATCGCCATAACAATCTATTTGTATAATTTTACAAAAACAATAAAATCTATCATTATGAATAAGACAATAGGAAGTGTTTTAGTAATTTTAATTCTATCAGTTATGATAAGTTCATGTAATCAAACAAAAGACAAAGATTGTCTTGCTGACAATCCACTTTTACAAGAATGGGATACTCCTTTTGGCGTGCCTCCATTTGACAAAATTCAGGATGAACATTATGAGCCTGCCTTTTTAACAGCAATGGAAGAACAAAATAAAAATGTTCAACAAATTATTGAAAATAAAGAAGACCCTACATTTGAAAATACAATTGTAGCCTTAGATTTTAGTGGACAGACACTTTCAAAAGTGGGAGGCGTTTTTTACAACATGCTTTCATGTAATACATCAGATAGTTTGCAAGCAATTGCACAGCGTATTGCTCCAAAAATGTCAGCACATGCTGATGAAATTTCAATGAATGCAGACCTTTTCGCAAAGATAGAAACAGTTTACAACAATAAAGATAAATTTGAGCTTAATTCTGAACAAGACATGCTACTTAATTTAACTTACAAAAACTTTGTTAATGGTGGTGCAAAATTAAATGATGAAGATAAAAATAGCCTGAAGAAAATTAACGAAAAACTATCCCTCTTATCATTACAGTTTGGAGACAACCTTCTTGCAGAAACGAATAATTTTCAGCTCGTAATTGAAAATGAGAAAGATCTGGCAGGATTACCAGAGGCTCTTATCGAAGCAGCAGCAATTGTTGCCAAAGAAAACGACATGGAAGGAAAATGGATTTTTACACTTCATAATCCAAGTGTTTTACCTTTTTTACAATATTCTGAAAATCGTGAATTGCGTAAAGAAATTCAAACTGCTTACGTCAATCGTTGTAATAATAACAATGAATATGATAATAAAGACATCGCTCTCGAAATGGCAACACTAAGAATTGAAAAAGCTCAACTTTTAGGTTATAATAATCATGCAGAAAGAATTTTAGAAGATAACATGGCAAAAAATCCTGAGGCAGTATATGCTCTCTTAGATCAATTATGGACACCAGCTTTAGCAGTTGCTAAACAAGAAGCAGGCATGTACAGACAGATGATGAAGCAAGATGGCATAAATGACGATTTGCAAGCTTATGACTGGAGATACTACACCGAAAGAGTTCGTAAAGACAAGTATGATATGGACGAAGAAATGTTAAAACCATATTTTGAGCTCACAAAAGTAAAAGAAGGAGTATTTAACGTTTCAGGAAAATTATTTGGACTCAACTTTACTAAAACAGACGAATTACCAATTTACCATCCTGATGTTGAAGCTTACGAAGTTACTGACGAAAACGGGGAACATATTGCAGTTTTATACATGGATTATTTTCCACGTGCAACTAAAAGTGGAGGAGCATGGATGAGCGACTTTAGAGCTCAATATGTTTATGATGGCAAAAACGTTTCTCCTATTATTACTATTAACTGTAATTTTTCTAAACCAACAGCATCGCAACCATCTCTATTAACATTTGACGAAGCTCAAACTCTTTTCCACGAATTTGGACACGGATTACACGGAATGTTGTCAGATTGCCAATATCCTACAACAAGTGGAACTAATGTGCCTCGTGATTTCGTGGAATTACCTTCTCAACTAATGGAAAACTGGGCAGCTGAACCAGAAGTGCTAAAAACTTATGCACTTCATTATCAAACAAATGAACCAATTCCAGAGGAGTTACTTGCAAAAATGAAAGCTGTTGGTACTTTTAACCAAGGATTTGGAACAACCGAGTATCTTGCAGCAGCATATCTTGATTTATTTTGGCATACCTTGACTGGAATGACTGAGACTGATGTTCTTAAAGCTGAGAAAAAAGCATTAGAAAAACTAGGATTAATTCCTGAAATTGTTGCAAGATACAGAACTACATATTTCTCACATATATTTGCGGGAGGATATTCAAGCGGTTATTACAGCTATATCTGGAGCGAAGTTTTAGATTCTGATGTGTTTGAAGCATTTAAAGAAAATGGTTTGTTTGACAAAGAAACAGCAGCTTCACTCAAAGAAAACATTTACTCAAACGGACATAAAGATGATCCGATGACTATGTTTGTTAACTTTAGAGGTCGTGAACCTAAGATTGATGCTTTACTTGAAAAAAGAGGCTTAAAATAAAATACTAATTTTGATATAAACACTTTTAAAAGTGTGATAAAGTTGAGTAGTGGTTTTATACTACTACTCAATTTTTATTGGTACAATACATAATACTGATACTGTTAACCCATTTTGTCGTAGTTCGCTCAGATTTATCCGAGAATAATAAGAGCAAAAATAATAATCGTTGATTCACAGCAATACTGTAAAAAAGAAAATGGTTTACTGGTTTGTAGCGTAATTTACTTGAATAAATCTATGTTTGACAGTCCTTATATGGGATATTTTTCATGTTTCTGTATTTATAACAAAATAATCGCAAAATTTGGCTCAATATCAATATAAGTGCAAAACATTTCATGTCAATTGATTGTTCTCAATTTTTACTTCGCTACCAAACGATAAAAGAGAAACAAATTTGCCAAAAGCTAAATTAACCTAAAATGTATAAGTTCTTTATCTAACAATCGTTATCGTACCAACACGTGGATCTTCATCAATATTTAGAATGATATTATACAGATATGCACCAGTAGGCACAGGATTTCCATTATAAGTACCATCCCAGAATCCGTTAATTCCTAAGTCTTCGTAGAGCAGTTGCCCCCACCTATTATATATTTGAACAACTGAACGAGGGTATAAGTGTATATTTTGGATAAAGAACACATCATTATAGCCGTCTCCATTTGGACTAAATGCAGCAGGAATCAATAGGCAATCTACATCAGCGTCAGCAATATAAATAGGTCCTAAATTAACTTCGCAATTGTTAGAATCTAAGACTGATATATAGTATTCGCCACGATACAAAGAATCTATTATATTTGAATCCCACTGAGTTCCCATCAAATAATACGCATAAGGTTCTGTTCCGCCTACTGCATCAATTGCAATATAACCGTCATAATTACCAGTACACGATGTGTTTCCTGTTACGACTGTAGCATTTATTGGAGCAACTTCATTAATTCTGACAACCGTATCTTGAGTACAAGCATTATTATCGCTCACCATAAGCGTATAATAGCCAGCTCCAAGATTTCTAATTGTAGCACTATTAACTTCGGTTCCATTCACATACCACGAGAACCAATAAGGTGGATTACCACCACTTGCAAATGCGTTAATAGCACCATCAGCTTCCCCATAACAAGTTATTTGCTCAACATTGAAATTAATTTCAATCCCTGTTGTTGGTTCTGAAATAACAGAGTATCCACTTTCAACACAATTATTTGCGTCAGTAACTGTTACCCAAATTGGGCCAGCTCCTAATCCGCTAGTATTAAAATGAGTATCTCCATTTTGCCATTTAGCATAATAAGGTTCAGTTCCACCGCTAGCTGCAACACTTGCCGTTCCTGATAACTCGCCGCGACATCTAATATCCTGAGAACTTACTTCCAAACTCAGTTTTTCGGGTACAGTTACCGTAACCGAATCTACCCCAAAACATCCCCACGCATCAGTAACAGTAACATGATAAACATTAGCAGGCAAATCAGAATTTATAGAATCTACTACAAGATTAGACCATAAATACGTAAGAGGCATATTACCATTAGTAGAATGAGCAACAAGCACTGCTTCTTTATCGCCAAAACACAAATTGTGATTTGTTTGTACAATATTTACATTTATGTTACTTTCAACAGGAATAAAAATTGACGTATCAATCGAACAAGCATTCGCATCTAAAACAGTAAAATCATAAGTTTCTGACAACACATTAAATAACACAGGTACAGTATCGCCAGTTGACCAGTAGTAATTATAAGGTAATGTTCCACCGCTAACTGTGATAGCGACAGAGCCTGTTTGTTGAGAACAAATAACAGGACTTATTATTACTTCGAGAGATAAGCCTTCGGGGTCTATAATCAACACACTATCTAATGTTTGACAATTATTTACATCTGTAATTGTAACAGAATAATATCCTGCAGAAAGATTAGAAACAGTAAGATTTGTAGTTGAATCAGCATCATTCCAAACTGCAGTATATGGCTCTGTGCCCCCTGCCGGAACAACTGTTGCTGTTCCATCGCTATACATAAAACAACTAGGATTTGACACATCAGTAAAACTTAAAGTCATAGCATCAATCTCCACTATAAAAGCAGTATCTGTTGCCTGACATAAATTTTGATCTGTTACAGTTACAATATAATTGCCTACCTGCAAATTTTCTAACAACGCTGTATCCGTTGAGATTACATCATCCCATAGAAATTGATATCCAGGAGTACCACCGCTTACACTAGCTAAAGCCCAAGCATCCTCTAATCCCTCACAACCTGCAGCAGAATAACTTATGTCTATCATCAATTGAGATGGGGCATCTACAAAAACACTATCAATAGTAATACAAGCAAGGCTATCTGTAACAGATAGATAGTACCAACCTGACGAAACACTAGTAATACTATCAATCAGTGTAGTTCCTGCATCACTCCACAAATAATCATAAGGTCCAATTCCGCTGGTAACATTTGCTATAACAATCCCACTTGAATCTCCAAAACATAATGGTTGAGTAATATCAAATTCAATACTTGAATAATCCACTACACTTGTATTAATATATGAAGTATCAGAACATCCATTAGCATCCGTAAAGTAATACATGAGTTCAAAATCGCCTGCTCCTGCGAGGTGAGGAACAAAGAAATCATTCTCTACTCCTTGTCCCATTAGGGATCCACCAATAGGTAAAACAATAGGATAAACAGTGTCATTAGACATGCAATAATAGTCATCTATCCCGGAAATACTTGTATGCGGCATATCATGAACTTCAAGACTCAAATATGCAGTATCAGAACAGCCATTTATATCAGAATAAGAATAAGATATTTGATGAGTTCCAACTCCTGCTAACAGTGGGTCAAACAGTGTGTCGATAATTGCAGCACCAAGTAAAACTCCGCCCGCTGGAGAAACATTCACAAACTGAGCCTCATCATTCAAGCAATAATCTAGATAAATACCTGATATAGTTACAATTGGTAAAGCGTAAACTGACAACGTATCCAAACCTATTGACGTACAACCATTTACAGTAACCTCATAAGAAACTGGAATTTCGCCTGCACCTGAAACAGAAGGGTCAAAAGTTCCTGCATCGACATCAATTATTCCAGTACCCGACCAAACTCCTCCACCATCAACGGCAGTATAGTTGAAAATCGGGTCGTTAAGACAAACATCCAAAGGACCACTAATAGTAGCATCTGGATTATTATTTACACTTATCGTTTGAATATCATCATCAACACAAGCACCATTTGTAATTTCATAAGTAATTACATGATCACCAACTCCTGCAATATCAGGAGAAAATAAACCATCTGGATTAGTGCCATTCCCCGACCATACTCCGCCAATATTAGTTGCGGAAAGGTCTAAAGGAGTATCATTAAAACAAAATGGACCTGTCGAAGTTATTTCAGCATCAATAAATTCATCAACAGTAACATCAACTTGGTTTATAACAACACAAGCTCCCGAATTAAGTGTATATGTTATTGTATGAACTCCGAAACCAGCAAGGCTTGGATTAAAGTCTCCAGTAATATCCATTCCATTACCACTCCACTCTCCTCCTACTATATTTGCAGTAAACAACTGATTACCTTCTGTTTCGCAAAATGGGCCATTCGTCAAAATTGACACATCAGGAGCATCCTCAACAACTATGATAGTATTATCGGTATCATTGCAAGCACCATTATCAACAGAATAAGTAATAGTATGATTTCCTGGACCTGCATCTGAGGGGCTAAATAATCCTGTTGTGGGATTAACAATCCCTGTACCTGACCATGTTCCTCCCAGACTAACCGCTACAAGAATTACAGAAGAATCAGAATCGCAAAATGGTCCTACATCTGTTATTTCTGCATTAACAGAAGTATCAACAATAATGTCTATTGTTCCGATTGACGTACATGCACCATTTATAAGCGTATAAGTTACTTCGTGAGTTCCACCTCCAGCGATAACAGGACTAAAGATGCCAGAAACATCATCTGTAATACCATTTCCTGACCACACTCCACCAATTGAAGGCTCTGTAAGATCAATGAGAGCATCAGTTTCACAAAACGGACCTACTGGAGTTAAATTTGTATCTGGATAAGCATCAACATGAATTGTATGCGAATCGGTTGCGGAACAAGTTCCATTAACAATATCGTAAGTAATGATATGATCCCCTTCACCAGCTATAAACGCATTAAAGGCTCCAGTAGTTGAATTGATAATTCCATCTCCAGTCCAAACACCACCACTTTGGGCAGCAGTCAAATTAAATAACGGCTCATTTTCACATAATGCACTTACAAGAGTAATCGTAGGGTCTGGTTGTGCGTCAATATTTACAATTTCAGTGTCTGATGAATAGCAAGCACCATTACTAATTTCGTAAGTTATCAAATGACTTCCACTACCAGCAGTTGCAGGGTCAAAAGTACCCAATGCAGGAACAATTATTCCATTACCACTCCACAATCCTCCCGGATTAGTCGCAACAAGATTAATAGATGGATGTGTTTCACAATAATCAGCAATAGGACTGATAATGGCATCAAAAAAATCATCTACATGGATGCTTATAGTATGTGAATCACTACATAAACCATTATTGGTTTGATACTGTATTATAAAGTCGCCAGGACCAGCAATGCCAGGATGGAAAGTTCCGTTTATTGCGTCTGTAATTCCAGTTCCAGACCAAGTTCCGCCAGACGAGGCTGCAGTTAATGTTACTGCCGATTCGTTATTACAAAACGGGCCTGCAGGAGTAATTGTAGCGTCATAAAAATCATCAACGCGAATATTTAATGTGCTGGAGCTAAAACATGCTCCATTTGTAATTTCATAAGTTATAATATGATTTCCACTACCAGCAATTGCAGGATTAAAAGTTCCATTAACAGGATCGGTTATTCCAGTACCAGTCCACGTGCCACCTAAAGTAGCAGCTGTTAAATTAGTTGCAGCATCTGTTTCGCAAAATGGACCTGCTGGTGATATAGTTGTACTTTGAAATTCATCAACATGAATAGTTTCAGTATCAGAATCGGAACAGGTACCATTTACAATTGCATAAGTTATAACATGATCGCCTGCACCAGCAATATTAGGATGAAACAATCCAGTAGAAGCATTAACAATACCAGTACCAGACCAAACTCCGCCAGCATCAACTGCAGTTAAACTTGTTATTGATTCATTGTCGCAAAATGGACCTGCAGGCGTGATACTTGCATCAACCTCAGCATCAACATGCATTTCAAAACTATCAATATTTGTACATGCTCCTTGAATTATGGTATAAGTAATATTATGTATGCCACTTCCCGAAACAGTAGGGTCAAATGTTCCCA
>JAQVPT010000186.1 GCA_028701945.1 Bacteroidales bacterium | reverse complement strand
TTTTAGGAGTATTATTGGTTCTTATTTCGTTATCGGTTTTAGGATTTGATGGCTCATTAGCAGACTTGTGATTGTTTTGGATTATGCTTTTTTCGTCTTTAGATATTTGCGTATTATTATTAGTTGTTGGTGGGTTGTTAAAGATGAAAAATCCCGCAATAATAATTGCACCGATTCCTGCAACGATATAATATTTATTGTAATTGAGGTTTTCAACAAAAGACCTTTTGGGGTATTTGTTTCTTATATTATCAAGGATTCCTTGGGGAGGAGTTTCCTGATAATTTTCGAGTTTATCTTTTATTATTTTATTTAAGTCTTTCATTTGTTGCTTTCTATAATCATTTGTATCAAAGCTTCTCTTGCTTTTTTAAATTGTGTTCTGGAAGTTATATCACTTATTTCTAGAATTTCGGCAATCTCTGTGTGTTTGTAACCTTCGATAACATGCAGATTGAAAATTGTTCTATAACCTACAGGTAATTTGTTAATCATTTGAATAATATCTTGTGCATTCATGTCCGAAATCACGTCAGAAGTTATTTGTTGATTTTCTATTTCATAACTCGATATGTCTTCTGCCATAAAATGTTGTTTCGATTTTAGGTAGTTTAATGCGTGATTAACTGTTAACCTTTTTATCCATCCTTCAAAAGAACCTTTAAAATTATAATGGTCAATTTTGTTTAAAATTCTGATAAAACATTCTTGCAATAAATCTTGCGCTTCATGTTGGTCTTTAGTGTATCTTAAACAAATCCCATATATCAATGACGAGTATGTTCTGAACAGTTCATCAAAAGCTTTTTTCGATTTCTTTTGACATTGTTTTATTAGTTGAACATTATCTATCATTAATGTTTGATTTTTAGACAGTTTTTTACTTTGTAACGTTGTATAAACATACAAAAAAAATGACTATTGGTTTAATAATAGTCATTTTATTAATAAAAAAGTATTTTTAATCTCTCATCAGGTGCAGCGGGCCTCTGATTTCGTACTCTTCATTATCAAGTCCTATCGCTTTTATAATAAAATAATATACTCCAGGAGAAGCTTTTGTGCCTCCACTAAGTTTTCCATCCCATCCAGCTTCGTAATCTTGCCAGTTATCCCATTCATAAACAGTGCGTCCATAGCGGTTTATAATAAGTCCGTTAAATGTTCTTAAAGTTTGAGCTTTGACTTGGAAAAAGTCGTTATATCCGTCTGAGTTTGGTGAGAAAATATTAGGGACATCAATTTTGCTGGCATTATCAACTTTAATGCAAGTTTCGAGATATGCAGTGTCTCTACATTCTATCAGGTCTCGGTTTATGGCGATTAGGAATGGGTCAAAGCAACCTGCTTCGGTATATACGTGTTCTATTTGTTCCTCACAGCTTTTGAGGGTTGTGCCATCTCCAAAGTGCCATTCGCATCGTTTCCCGACATTATCATAAAAAGAATTGTTTAAGAAAATGACAGTCGCTACGGGTGCAACCAACTCATTTATATCTGTCATTCCAGATATTTCGATAAGTGCTTCTATCATGCCAATAGGTTTTATTTGATATAGTATTGTGTCCACACAATTTGCACTTCCAAACGTATTTAAGTAGTACGCATAGTTCGTCATATTCGGTGTTTGATATGAAGTTCTGATATTATATTCTCCTGTTGGAAGATTGTAAACGGTTCTAATTGGGCTATTGAAAGCAGGTCCGTAAACAGTGTCGAGCCAGAAGAATGAATTTATCAATAGCGTGTCTCCAAAAATAATTCCACCCTTGCCAAGCATACAAGTATCTGATATAATTGTTACATCAAATGTGGGTATAGCTGGTTCATAAATTGTATCTATCCCAATAGCACTTTGACAACCCCAGTAATTTGTAGCAATTAAACTGATACGGTGTAAAGTGTCTGTACTGTTCCAATAAACAAAGTTTTCATATTGACCACCTGAAGTATTAATTGATGTGCTGTCAATTGCACCGTTGTAAAAGTTCCACGTATATTGTTGCAACGAGTCTTCTTCAGCCTTGATGCTTGCTGGTTCGCCAAAACACTTGGGTGAAATAATATTGATGCCCGATTTTGGAATGCGGGCAAAAATAACATTAACGGTGTCTATATCTGAGCAAAGTCCAAAATTAGTTTCAGTCCACGAAATTTCAAAGTGCTCTATTGTAGAGTTATCAGTATTGTATATATCTGACACAATAAATGAGTTTTGGTCGTTAATATTATTGATGTCGATGTTTTCTTCAGACGGCGTTGACCAAACTCCAGTACCGATACTTGGGATAGCATTTAATTGTCCTGATGTGCCACAGAATAATGTGTCGATTCCTGCATTAGCGACAGGAATTTCGATGAAGTGAATTCTTAGTGGACCTGCGGTATCTGTGCAAAACCCAGGGCTATAAGCAGGACCTGTTTCTTCTATCCAATAAAAGTCGTGATAGCCGTATTGTGATACTTTTGCCCATGTAAAGAAGCTAAATTCATTTCCGTAAACTGTTTCGGGACTAATTGTGTACCAATAACCTGTGATGTCACTACTGGGATTTTCTGCTCTTAGATGTGGAAAAGTGTATCCGCAAGTGTAATTGTCGTCTTCGTCTGTTAAAATAGTTGCATCGGGTTGTTTCCAGAAAGTTATTACAACTTCGTCTTGCGATGTGCAAGTGTGATTTTGGGTTGTAGCTGTGTTTGACTCCATCCATAAAAAAGTAATTGCGCCATAATTGCTACGACAAACATTAGTATGTGGATCTGTATAGTCAGTAAATAACGAGCCATTGTCAGTCCAGCCTCCGTCAAATCCTCCTGAGATAGCTTCGAGGGTAGTGCATTTGCCGCAAACATCTTTGTCTTCTCCTGCCGAGATTATCGGTATTTCGACAAACTCTATCTGGACGGTGTCGGTATCGTAACACATTGCAAGATTAGAGTTATTTTCGCGAACTATAAATTGGTAAATTCCGTTATGTGAAACTGTACACATTGCCGTGTCATTATCTAGGGGACTAATACTTACATGTGCTGTTTCCAATGGTTTTTCATATACCGACCACCATCCAGACGGTGTGTAACTGGAGGTCTCAGTAATATCATAAACTGCACCAAGTATGTAATCTTTACCACAGACTGCACGATCGATACCTGCATTTGCAGTTGGTTTGTCATAGAATGTTACCCACATTGTGTCTGATGAGGAGCATCCGTAATTCTGAATAGCCCAAATAATAGGAACTTTAACATGTGCACTATCTCCGAAACTACCTTGCGATACTAAACTAATGGTGGCATTTGGTAGATGAGGATCGTCAAATTCTGTAAGTATTTGGTTTGAAATCCATAAATAATTTCCAAATTCAGATCCTGTGATGTCTGCATTTAGCTGAGTTGAATTACCGCAGACTTCAATGTGGGTATTCGATCCAACACTAGCAATTGGTATTCGAGCAAATGTTATATGTGCCGTTGCTGTTGATGGGCACTGTATGCCTGCATACATCGAGGTTTCTGTCCAGATAAATTCTACTTCAAGGTGGTTGCCGGTATAATTTGGTATAAGTACTTGGGTGTTGGGATTGGTTGCACCTTGTAAATAAATTGGGGATGGTTGTAAAGGAGTTCCATTTGAATATGCTGACCATATTCCAGCACTGTGAACGTTGTTGACCGAAAGGGTGTATGTGTTTCCGCAAACAGTGTCTGATGCGGGATAAATTATTGGGTTAGGGGTGGGGATGAAAAATATTGTTACTTCATCTTCGTCCCAACAACCACCGATGGTTTCGCGCCATGTGAAAGTGTGTGATCCATAAGATGAATTTGTGCTAACATTTGATACGGGCGAGCTTGAACTTGAGAATGTTCCAGGCCCATTCCATAGTCCAGTTGATGAAGGATAAGACATAACAGCTGTCATGTCCGCATTTGAACCGCAAATAGAAAAGTCGTTGCCCGCAAAGGCATTTGGTTCTTCAATAAACTGAATGACAATATCATCTGTTCCTATGCAGCCTGAATTATTAATGTTCCAGTGAAAAGTGTGAGTTCCAAAAGTTTCTACTAAAACGCTTACTTCGGGAGAATTGTGAGTTGTCCCATTAATTGTCAAATATGTTGTGCTTGAACTCCAATATCCTGTTAGCCCAGAACTTGGTGGTGTGGCTTCAAATGTTGCTTCAAGGCCGCAAATAGTAAAATTGTGCGTAATTATGTTTGCAATAGGATTTTCGTACCAAACGACTGGAGTACCTTGTGATATAGATATGCAAGGATCGTTGTAATCGGGTATTCCTGGAGATATTTCATCTCCTGCAACAGCTGAAATAAAATAGGTGGTACCAAATGACAGAGAGGATATTAAGTGAAAGCAAAAATTGGGAGTTAGCGATGTTGCCAAGATATTAATTGGTAAACTTCCATCGTGTAAAATAAATCCAAATGTATCGTTAGCATCCAGAGCCTGATTGCCATTGTGAGTAACCATATCGGAACATTCTCCATAGCACAGCAATATGGGTTGCACGCTGCTCATGTTTCCTGCAGATGTATAGCAACCACAATTTCTTACCCCTTCAAGTATGTACTCATCGCAATTGTTTGCAACATCAGTAATGCTTATGTTATATGGTGTTTGGCTGGGATATGTTAAGGATATTGTTCCTGAGTGTTCTTCAAAACCTGTTCCAGTATCCATTAGGAATATTGTTGGATTACCAAGATGATTAACAACATCAAAACTAACAGAATATTCGGTATATGTGTCGTTACAAACATTATCTGAGAAATTTATAATTGAGATGTTTTCAAATACTTCAATGGTAATTTGATCGTTATCATTACAAGCATCATTTGAAACTGAATATGATATTTCGTGTTCTCCTACACCTGCGTTGGCAGGATTGAATGAGTTTCCAGTAACTCCATCACCCGTCCAAATTCCACCATTTGTGGCAGCTGTAAGAGTGTGGTTTTGATCATTGTAACAAAGTGGGGGCACAGGATCAATTGTTGCATCAACTTGTGGTAATATGCTAATGATTATATTTGCTGTACCAGTGCAACCATTGGTGCTAGCTGCATTTACTGTATATGTGCCTGATTGGCTAGGGTGGGAGTTGTTGATTGTAATGTTTTGATTATTAGATGAGTAGGATAGGGGTCCACTCCATTGATATGATTGTAAGCCTCCTGGTGAGCAGCTAAGTGGGATGTTTACGCCTTGGCAATATATTGTTTCTGCCGATATAGATAAGTATGGAGATGGTGAAATTTCAATTATAGTTTCGGCATTTGCAGTGCATCCATGTTCATTTGTAACTGTTACGTGATATACTCCTGCTGAGTTCTCGGTAACTGCTGCTATTTGTGGGTTTTGATTTGTGCTGGAAAAGCTTGATGGCCCTTGCCACTGGTAGCTTGAAAAGGCTTGCACGGATAATTCTACGTTTTCATTTACGCAAGCAGGACTTGTGTTTTGTGCAGTGGGTGAAGGATTTTGATGTATGGTAACATTTGTTGCTGCTGTTCCAGTACAGCCATTCGAATCTGTTACGGTAAGTGAATAGTTGCCACTGTTTGGGACAGTACTATTGTTTACTGTCGGATTTGCAACAATGCTTGAAAAACTAGATGGTCCTGTCCATGAGAAACTATATGGTGATTGTCCTTGACTACTTGTTGATGTAAGATTAAGATTGTTCCCAACACAAATATTTACAGGTGAAGATGAGGCAGTAATTGTTAAAGTTCGGTTAATAATTTCGCCACATGTTGTCGCAGTATTACTGGCATTGTCTGTTATAGTTACACAATATAACCCTTCGCACAGTCCTATTGCGGTTTGGCTTGTTTGTGCTTGAGCATCGTTCCACAGAAAAGTGTATGGCGAAGTTCCTCCCGAAACATTTACTGTAGCTGTACCGTTGCAAGTAATTATTGGTTCTTCTATACACGTGGTGTTGCAAGTTCCGTAGGTGGCATTTGTAGGGCTGTTTATTTGCCAATTTCCGCCATCTGGAAGTCGTCTGTATGTTTGATTTGATGCGGGAGATGATGAGTTTATATATGTTTTTCTATTGGCTGGCATAGAATTATAGCTAACAAGAGTGCCCGAAAAACCACATGCTCCTCCTGGATGGGGAACGCAAGCAGGACTATCACCCGTAGTATTGTTTCCCCACGAAATCGCATCTTGTGGTACTCCATTATTGTCGTAAAAAGCAAACCATCCACCTGCATTCGGAAACCACAGTCGATAACCGCTTCCAAAACATATTCTGTTTATATCATTTACAATTATTTCGATAGTATTACCTCCATTTGCAATTAATAGGCTAGAAGCAACAGGAGGTGCTTTCATTCCTCTTACTATTACAAATCCTCTTGGAGGGACAATTGTGCCTTCGGGTAATACAAACCCACCAGGATATAAGTCACCATCATTTGCAGCATTTCCCAAATAATAGCACGAAATATCTATCGATTCGCATAGGTTAGGATTGTATAGTTCTATCCATTCGCCTTGACAGTCTGTGGCAATATTGTGAGCCGGTGAAGCTCCGTAGAGTGAACCATCAAACTGAGCTGGAGACATCATTACTTCATTTATTAAAATTGATGGTCCGCTATATTCACATCCTGTACCTGTACACATTGTGTTTTCCGTGGAAACAGAGGACACGGTTAAATTTTGTCCAATGCTGATATTCATCATCAAAATGAATAGACCTAAGAATAATATTGCTTTTTTCATCTTTATGGTTTTTGAGTTCTGTAAATATAGTAAAAATATTTGTTATTGTATAGACAGTTTTAATATTCAAAACATTGCCTACGAAAAATAGTATTTTACTAAATAAAGTGTTTTTTGATTATAGTACCAAAAAAAATCCTGCAAACGCAGGATTCTTAATTAAGATATTTGTTGTCTAATCTCTGACTAAATGCAGTGCTCCATTTTCATCATACGGCTGATCGTCCATTCCTTCCGCTTTGATAACATAGTAATATACTCCAGGAGCGGCTTTTGTTCCTCCACTAAGTTTGCCGTCCCATCCTGCTTCGTAATCTTGCCAGTTATGCCATTCATAAACGGTCCGTCCATAACGGTTTATAATAAGTCCGCTAAATGTTCTTAGTGTTTGAGCTTTAACTTGAAAGAAGTCATTCGATCCGTCTCCGTTTGGTGAAAAAACATTAGGGATTTCGATTTTACTTGCATTATCAACTTTAATGCAAGTTTCGAGAAATGCAGTGTCTCTACACTCTATTAGGTCTCTGTTTATTGCAATTAGGAATGGGTCAAAGCAACCTGATT
>JAQVPT010000185.1 GCA_028701945.1 Bacteroidales bacterium | reverse complement strand
TTCCGTCGTCATCAGTGGTTACATCGTTAACAACATCTTTATAAATACCTCCACCCGTTTCAACCCAGCCTAGTATAAGTTGATCGCTGCAATCTACCGTATCACGCGTTTCCTGTGCATAGGTTTTGTTGCTTATTGAAAAACAAGATAAGATTAATAATAATATGCTGGCAAATAATTTCATTAAAAATCGTCGTTAAATGAGGGAATTAAATGCTTGTCCCAATTATAATATTTATCATGCCAAAATTTAATTCCAATCGAAATTTGGTGTGATCCAGAGTTATATAATTGTAAAGATGTTAAACCAAGGTCGTATAAGTACATAAATGTAAAAGCATGGTATGAGAACCCAATTGCAGGCGATAATGATAGCGGAGCAGAGTGCATCCAATCTAAGGTTTGCCTATAAGATAGCCCTAACCATACTTCGTTGTTATGTCTAATGTAAACTGACCTAACGTCTTTGCCTCCCATAATATGAAACTTAATATTTAGGTCAAGTTGGTTTAGTCCATGAAAATTAGTTTTTACAAGAGCTGAAGGACGTAATTGAAATTTCGATTTAATATTTAGTATATGTCCTGTGTGGACATTCATTATTACATGATTATTCGGTTCATAAGTAATATTGTACATTCTATCCGACCATGGGATTAAATTCTCGAATGATGCTCCTAGAAAATGTTGTTTGTAAGAAAATATTAATCCAGCATTAGCATTCGGGACAAAAGTGTTTTTGCGGTTATAATCGACGATGGGGTCGTACATATCCCTGTCAAATTTTGTTTCGTCCAAAGAATGTAACAAACCTCGAAAAGACATTCCAAATGAAAGCATCATTTTATTCTGTCTTTTGACACTAAGTAAAACTTGCCACGACCACGAAATTTGAGCTCCATTATATGAATTAGGACCATTACGATCAGAGTAAATGTATCCTCCAATTCCTCCAGCTCTACCTTTAAGACGATGTTTAAACATAAGAAAAGAAGTGCTTGGAGAATCGTCCATACCTACCCATTGCTCTCGGTGAACGGCTTTGATACTTGTGATTTCGGAGATACCAGCAAAAGCAGGATTGACAAGCATAAAATCAAACATGTACTGCTCGTGTACAGGAATATTCTGTGCTTGTGCATAAGTTCCGAAAACTCCAATCAATATAAAAAATGCGATAAATCTTCTTAACATTAGAAAACAAATATACGTATTAAATTATAAACTACAGCTTCTGTAACCAAAAATAGTGCTTCCTACTCGAACCATTGTGCTGCCCGATTCTATTGCAAGTTCCCAGTCGTTGCTCATTCCCATGCTTATTTCTTTAAAGTCGTTTGAGTCTTTAAAATAGTTGGTTTTAAGATTGTTATATATTTCTTGTAAATTTGTAAATTCGGAACGTACCTTTACTTCATCTTCAGTAAAACTTGCCATCCCCATTACACCAATAATTTTTACATTAGTTAGTTTTTTATAATCTTCGGATTGTAATATCTCAACTGCCTCTTCAAAATTCAATCCAAATTTTGTGTCTTCACTCGCAATGTGAAACTGTAATAGACAATTAATTGTCCTTGAGTTATTGATAGCTTGCTTATTTATTTCTTTCAATAGTTTGAGGCTGTCAACGCTATGAATTAGGTCAACAAATTCGGCAATGTATTTTACTTTATTTCTTTGCAAGTGCCCAATTAAATGCCAATTAATATCAAGATTTTTAAGTTCATCATGTTTGGCAATCATTTCTTGCACCTTATTTTCGCCAAAAATCCTTTGACCAGCAGAATAGGCTTCCTTAATCATCTCTGATGGATGAGTTTTAGAAACGGCTACTAATTTCACATTTTCGGGTAACTCATTTTTGAAGCTGATTATTTTATCCTTAATCGTACTCATTTTTTATTCCTTACATTATATTAATAACTTATTATATCTTTAAAAGTTGCTTGTTTTAGCAAGTGTTTTTCTATTTTTTTTGTCCCATAATTGCTGCAATTGACAACAATACTCCAAGTGCAACTCCCAATAAGGCTGCAAATAAAATCTGCCATTCTTCTGGCAAACAAAACGTAATTGTATGTGCTGGTATCCAAAAAAATGGGATGGTTTTTTTAAAGACAAAGCCCCATTGTACAGACCAGTTTAGTGCTGGAAAAATTTCTTTAAATTTAATCGGTTTTAATAATCCTGATAGTGTACCGCCGTTATTCAAAATATGAGTATCGGTTATTTTATGAAATGTCATAAAGATAGGAGCAAAAATAATGTTCATTGTTGCACTAACACAAAAAGCTACAAAAACTTTTGCCCAACTAAGCTCTCCCTTAAACACTTGAACGGCATCTGTCATTCCCATGTATGTGAGAAAAGCAGGTGTCCCTACTGCAAAAATAACAAATGCCATTTTTATTCCTAATCCCAAAAAACCCCAGACAATAGCACGTGGAATGATTCCAAAACCTTTTTGATTATATACTCCAGATTTTATTCTCAATCCAATAGATTCACCAAGAGTTGCAAGTATTGCAAACTTGATAAAACTCATTATCATGCCATGTTCTTTATTAAAAGTATTATAAAAGTCGTAAACTTGAGGGACTAAGAAAAATGGTAGCAGACATAAAATTATCGCTAATATAAATATAAAATCATTTTTTTTCATAATCTAAGATTGTTAATTATTCGGTTTCTTCAATTGTGCCTGTAGTGTATAAATTGAGAACTTTTCCTGCTTTTTCGCTTATTCTATCCCAAGAAAAAACTACCAATATTATTGATAGAATTAGCATTACTATCAGCAGTTTTTCGTGTTTCGAAAAATCTTTAAGTTTTTTCATTTTATTTTTCGATGCGAATTCGTGCATCAACCGCTTTTACGTATTTTGAGTTTCCAAGAAGAGGATTTAAGTCCATCTCAAAAATTTCAGGTGCTGCTTCAACTAAGGCCGAAATCCTTCTAATCTGTTCTTTCATAACATCTTGATTAACACCTTCTTGGCCTCGAATTCCTTCGATAATTTTATATGATTTAAGATTTTTAATCATAAACTCTGCTTCATCTTCTGATACTGGTGAGATTGAAGTATTAACATCGTGGAAAACTTCGATAAATATTCCACCGAGTCCTGCAAGAACCATGTGCCCGAATTTATCTTCGCGTTTCGCACCAATAAATACTTCGGTACCGCTAAGCATTTCGCCCATCAAAACTGCATAAGTGTCTTTGATAGCCATAAGTCTAACAAATTCACGTCTGATAGTTTCTTCGTCTTTTACATTTAGCACTACGCCTCCAACGTCTGATTTATGAACAGGTCCAACGACTTTCATTACTAGCGGAAAACCAAATTCATTTGCAAATGCCAGTGCATCTTCAACATTCTCAACAACACGCTCGTAAGCTCTGTCGATTCCTGCTGCATCAAGTAAAGTAAATACTTCATCAGGGCTTAAATAACCATTTTCAGCCTTATCAATTACCTGTCTAATTTTGTTTTTGTCAATCTTAGGCAAAACTATGTTATCAGTTTGTGGTTTAGGGGTATTGACGACTTTACATAAGGCATTTCCAAAACTTACTTCATCAGGAAAGTTAATTCTACCTTTGGCGATAAAATGGTCGATTTCATCTTTAACATTTATAATTGAAGGTAAAATTGGATATATTGGCTTTTTGCATGTCTTCATTTTTTCGTCCAACAAGTCGTAAACATCATAAACTGATGTAAGTCCAGGACTACCAAAAATAACCGCCATTGCATCTATTTCGTTAAAATCATTTTCGCAAGCATCAATTATATCTCCTAATTGTTCTGCAGTTCCTGTTGCCAAAAAGTCAATTGGATTAGAAACCGAGCTACCGGGATACAATTTTTCTAAAAGAGCATCGGCTTTTGCCCCTTCGATATGAGGAATATTTAACCCACCATCGCTTAAAGAATCTGTAAGCATTACCGCAGGCCCACCCGCATGAGTAATTATAGCGACATTTTTACCTTTTGCTATTGGGTGCATAAATATTGAAGCTACTGTTGCAAGCTCGTCTCGACCATAACAGCGAACAATTCCAGCTTTTCTAAATAACGCATTAACTGCGACATCACTACTTGCTAAAGCACCTGTATGCGATGAGGCTGCACGACTGCCTGCTTCGGAACCACCTGCTTTAATCGCTGCAATTTTTGCTCCTTTTCTAATAAGCGACGATGCATGTTTATATAGCATATCAGGCTTATCGATGTTTTCAATATATAGTATTTTGACGGGTGCACTTTTGCCGTGCTCATAAGTTTCGTCCAAATGTTTTAATATTTCTTCAACTCCAATTTGGGCAGAATTTCCAACCGAATATACTGAAGAAAATCGTAAGCCTTTAGGAACTGCAGATTCAATTATAAATACAGCAGTTGCACCCGAACCTGAAATGAAATCTACACCTTGCTCATCAAGCTCGGGGATCGGAGTTGTGAAAATTCCATTATATGTTTGATTTAATAAGCCAACACAATTAGGCCCAATTAAACTGCCACCCACATTATTAATTGTCTCAACAATTTTATCCTCTAATTTTGCACCTTCTTCATTTTCTTCGCTAAAGCCTGCTGATAAAATTATAAAACCTCGAGTTTCTTTTTGACTAGTTAGCACTTCGACACTCTGCAAACAATATTTTGCAGCAATAGCAATTATTGCACAGTCTGTTTGTGGCAACTCTTCGACACTGCGGTAAGATTTTATTCCCTGAACTTCGTCAAGTTTAGGATTAACTACATAAAGATTCCCTGCAAAATGTCCATCGATTAAATTTTTAAGAATTTTTCCTCCAGGTTTTGTAATATCGTCCGAACCTCCAACAACAACAACGCTCTTAGGATTTAATAATTTATTATTTATCATTTTTTCTGAATTTTTATGTTTCATGCAAAGTTAAAACTATAATTTTATGAAAAAAACGAAGTATTGTTTTTTTTTCATTATTGTCCGATAAATATTCAAAAATTGACACATATGTTTACTCATCGCAAGCGAACTCAATAAAAAACTTTGTGTTTGCAAAAAAAAATGTATTTTTAACCTCTAAGATTTATCACAAGGCATATATTTTGCTAAAGTGAAACAAAACAATAAAATTAATACTTATAAAGTTATTAAATTGAAATAATTGACATTTTATGAAACAAACACACATTTTCTGTAAGAAAAACCTCTTTTTTATTAAGAGTTTGATTATAATTATCGCTATTTGTGGATTTAATTCTTTTGCAATAGCTCAGGCAGTTGGGACAATGCAGAATGACACTATAACTAATTATATTGACATTAATAAAAATAAACAAGGTAAATGGATTAAGTATTATGACAGTGGCAAAATTAAGTATAAAGGTTTTTTCATTGATGACCAACCTACGGGTACTTTTATGTTTTATCATTCAAATGGAAAGATAAAATCGGTAATGAATTATGACGATAAGGGTTTTGCTACTACGGAAATTTATTGGAAAACTGGCAATGATGCTGCAAAAGGTCAATATAACGATAAGAAAGAGAGAATTGGTAATTGGAAAATATATTTTGAAGACGGAACATTAGCATCAATAATAAATTATAACGATAAGGGGCAAGCAAACGGCGAAGTTATAATGTATTATCCTAGCACAAATCGCAAAGTTCTGCACTGTAATTATAAAGATGGGAAAAAACATGGCTATTACGAAAAATTCTTTCAATCTGGATTAAAAATAGAAGAAGGACCTTATAAAAACAATCTAAAAGATGGATTATGGAAACTTTATACGCCTGAAGGTGTTATAGAGGAGCAAGGAATGTTTGTAGAAGGACGAAGAACTGGTGAATGGTTGGTTTTTACTGATGATAAAGGAATTGATACAGTGAATTATATCATGGGGCAACCCGACAATTACGATGAATTAATGGAAGAATGGCGTAATAAAGAAGAATGGGCAAAAGAAAATCAACATTTGTTTAAGCAACCCGAAGATTATATGGATAATCCTTTTGATTTTTTTAAACCTTCAAAAGCAAACAATCCTTATGGAAATTGAAAACATGTAAATTATGAATCTTGTAGGGAATAATGTAAAAAAAGATAAGGTTTTGCTTGCAATGAGTGGTGGCACCGATAGCTCGGTTGCAGCTTTGTTGCTTAAAGATCAGGATTGTGAGATTGAAGGTATGACTTTTCGCTCTTATGATTCTATCTCAAAAGCTTGCATGGAAAAAGAATCAGGATGCTGCAACGCCGATTCGTTGTTTGAAGCAAAAAAACTCGCTGAAAGTCTTGGTTTTAATCACCAGATAATTGACGTTAGAGATGTTTTTGATAAAAATGTTATTGATAATTTTGTAAATGAATACCTTTCTGGACTTACTCCAAATCCTTGTGTTGTTTGCAATAAAACAATAAAATGGGGTAAAATGCTCGAAGAAGCCGATAAGCTTAATTGCAGATATCTTGCAACTGGTCATTATGCTCAGGTAGTTTTCGAAAATGGCAGATATTTTTTACGTCAAGGTGTTGATAAAACCAAAGACCAAACTTATTTTTTGTGGACACTAACTCAAGAAAATCTTTCACGTACAATGTTTCCGCTTGGATTGCTTACCAAAACCGAAGTTCGCGAAATAGCTCGCAAAAATAATTACGAAAAACTTGCTTCAAAACGTGAAAGCCAAGAAATTTGCTTTATCCCTGACGATGATTATCGTAGCTTTTTACGAGAAAGAGTTCCTGATATTGACAATAAAATTGGGAATGGTGATTTTATAGATACCACAGGCAAAATAATTGGAAAACATAAAGGGTATCCTTTTTATACCATCGGACAACGTAAAGGATTAGAAATTGCAATGGGTTATCCTGTTTACGTTCTAAAAATTGATGCTGATAATAATATTATTACTCTGGGAACACGCAATGAGTTGCTGAGCGATGAATTAGTTATTACAAACATTAATTTAATGAAATACGCAAAAATCCCCGATAACATGAAGGCGGTTTGTAAAATCAGATATAATAATGCTGGGGAAATTTGTATAATTAATCAGAAAGATGATAAAATATATATCAGATTCAAAAATCCAGTATCTGCAATAACGCCGGGACAATCTGCTGTAATTTACGAAGGGGATGATGTTGTTGCCGGAGGTATTATTGTTAAAATTTCGTAATTTTGTTTTATGAATAAATATTTATTAATATTACTAATCTCGATAATTGTGATTTTTACGGCATGTACCGACGAAAATACTGAGGTTAATGATATTTTTTTTGGATATGATTATTTTCCGCTTAAAATAGGGGAGAGCATGA
>JAQVPT010000184.1 GCA_028701945.1 Bacteroidales bacterium | reverse complement strand
TTAATTGCTCTATTGCGTATTACTGTTCTTGTTGATGAATCAACTGATCTAAAGTCCATTTTTTCCATAAACAAAGATACAATTAATTATTGACATAATCTAATTATATTGCCGCTAGGTTAATATAATATTTTACAAACACAAATAAATATCAAAAATAATGCAAATATAAATGACAAAACCTGCTTTTTTGTAAACGAAATTCATAGAAGGTAAATCATTTAATGATTTCAATATAAAAATCTAAAATCTAAAATATATAAATGGATTAAAACCTGATGAGGTAATAGATGCGATTGATAAAATAAGTAGTGTCATACATAAAACGCCCATAATTAGGTATCGTGTCCAAGTGTAATCTGCATAAAAGACTTTTTGCTCAATTTTTAAGCCTGGTTTTATTGCTGTAAAGAAGCTAAAAGCTGTTGCAAGAATAAAGATTGTCCAAAATTCGCTATCGGGTGCGATAATTTGACCTGGGGAGAAATTAAATAATTTTTCGATAAAATCGAAGGCAAATCCCATGCTTTCGGATCTAAATATCACCCAGCCAATAACAGTAATTAAAAATGTAAATGCGATAGATATTATTTTGCCAGATTTATTTAGGATTTTAAGTAGAAAAAGCCTGTCTAATATTAGAAATATGCCATGAAAAGCTCCCCATGCAATAAAAGTCCATGAGGCTCCGTGCCATAATCCAGATATTAAGAATACAAACCAAAGATTAAAATATAAACGAATATTTGAATTTACACGATTTCCACCTAATGGAATATATAGGTAATCTTTCATCCATCTTCCGAGTGTGATATGCCAACGTCTCCAAAATTCACTTATAGAACCGCTAATGTATGGATTGTTGAAATTTTCTGGAAATTTGAATCCTATCATTTTCCCTAGCCCGATAGCCATGTCGCTGTATCCCGAAAAGTCGAAATATATTTGAAAAGTGTATGCGAGTATTCCTGTCCATGCTGTGGCGGTTGATATTGATGTAGGCTCTATACTAAAAATCATGTCTGCATGAGCACCCATAACGTTTGCAATTAGCACTTTTTTTGCCAGACCTATGATAAAACGATACATTCCTGTAATACGATTATCGGCAGTTTCGTTTTTTGAGCGGTCGATAAGTTGATCGGCAATTTCGTTGTATCTAACTATTGGACCAGCAATTAGTTGTGGGAAAAGCAAGATATATAGAAAAAGATCCCAAATTTTCTCTAAAGGTTTTTGTTTGCCACGATAAACATCAATTGTATAGGTGAATTTCTGAAAAGTAAAAAATGATATCCCTATTGGAAGTACTATTTGTGCTAGGTTTATTTGTCCTGCATCGGTAAGATTTAAAAGAGCATTTATATTATCGACAAAGAAATTGGCATATTTAAAATAAGCAAGTAGTCCGATGTTAAGGATAACAGATATTGTTAAAAGTGTTTTTTGCCGCTTGCCTTCAGACTTATGCATCTCCCGAACAATATAGAAATCAGCAGCTATTGAGGCTAAAACTACAAAAATAAAGCTAGGAGCACCCCATGCATAGAAAAATATACTTGCAGTTAGTGCAACAAAGTTTTTATATTTTTTATCTGCAATGTAGTAAAGAACAAGAAATATGGGTAAAAAATAGAGCAAAAATATGTTACTGCTAAACACCATATTTATTCGACTGTAATTTCATATATTTCACCTACATAATCTTTTTCTGGAAAAGGTATATTTTCTTGTTGGTAGGGTGATCCTGGCCACCAATCTGTGTTGTGAAACTCTTGTGTTACGATCAACAGCATTTGGTTATCAGGTATCATTGAAATTGTTTGGTCTATATAGCCAACTTCGAACAATTGGTCTTTTTCGGGACCTATTCTCCAGATAATTTTATCGGGTTGCCAGTCGATTTGAAAATAGTAATAATCGTTTGCGAAAAGCTCATTATCTGGAGCCATGTGTTTTGTCGTAACTGCTCTGTAGCAATCTTCCCACCTGTGAGCCAAATATGTTTTTCCATTGTGTTTTATTTCGTGACATCCGGTCGAGAAGTTTTTGGGCTCCCAACAAGCTAGATCCCAATTTGTGCAGCAAACCGCTATATTGGCATCGTCTTTTAAGACATCTTCTGGCAATTTTGTGTTCCAGTCTTTGACTCGATTTGTATGGGCTTCGTAATTGCTGTAAACTGGAGGGAATTTACTGCTTGGGCAGTAAGGTACAGTTTTTAATATTTCAAAATCAATTTCGCTATAATCGACACGCTCAACACGTTCGTCTTCTCGTCCTCCCCAGTAGTTTTTCATATAACCTTTTTCTTTGCAGGGACGACGTAGATTCCAGTTTATTGAGTCTGAATAACGTCCTCCCTGATATATCAGCCAGATAGCATTAGTAATTCCGTTCCAAACGTTATCTTCGTTGAGTAGTTCGGTGAGATTTGCTTTAACGGTAAATTTCCCATAAGTAAAACCGTGGCGAGTAATCATTCCTACATTTTGTTTTTGCCACTTCCCGTATTCTGATGCAGGGTTACGTATAATTATTTTTTCTTCAATTGAGTCGCTTTTTACTGTTTCGCAAGCTTTTGATGCAGTTTGCGGGAGAACTTTTATTCGGTCTTCTTTTTTGTAAAAAGCACGCAGATAATTATATTCTTCTTTCGTGAAATTGCCATTGAAAAAGTCTTGTATTACTGGAACATTGTTGATTTGACTTGATTCATCGATATAATGAATGAATTGAGCAATATTAGCTTTGTTATACATCTCCTCAGTAGCGTTGCAGTTGCAATCGTAAAGGTCTGTGAATCCTGGATCGTTTTTGTTTGCAAATAGCTGCCTGTCGATAAAAACTCCTTGTCCTAGGTCGGGTGAGGCAGTTACACTTAGAATTTTATCATAGTAATTGACTTCACAATTTTCTATATTTTTCCCTTGACCATCTAAAAAATAGAAAAATGGATTTGCAAATTGCGTCTCATTTTGCTTGTTGATATTTGTGATGAAATTTGGTATTTTTTTTATGTCTTTTTCAGTAACAACAACTATCATAAAGCTGTATGCTCCAACACGTGGATTGCGTTTCCAGCGGTCATTCTCGCCTTCGTAAAAATATTTTCTTTCGTTTCTGGGATTACCTACGATTCTAAAATTGTCTGTGATTTTTAGTTTTTTTCCCGGACTTATTTGACCGGCTGGTTTAAATTCTATGTTAGTATCTTCCCAACTTCCGTAAAAATTTTCGTGAGCAAATTCGTGTTGTTTTGTATTATCTAAAGGATTTGTATTGGGCCATTTATACGATTCGTTTTGGTAATATATTTTGTAAAAATACTCATGTTCGGTATCGGTTTCGTTTCCGATTATAAATTGAAAATCGAATTTTCCATTATTAGTCTGGTTTGTCGAGGGGATAACAAAACCTGTATTGATAGCATCTTCATAATCTAGTTGTATCGTTTTTTGCTGGTAGTTTGTCAGTAAATGTACTTCACTTATTCTGATGCCCGATTTGGCAGGTGTTTTATTGTCGTTATTGCATGAATATAATGCACTTATGCATATTATCAGCAATGGTATTATTTTTAATGTTTTCATAAAATTATTCAAAACTATATATTTCAACTTTTTGATTTAGCCAGTCTATTTTGTCGAGATTATCTTGAAAAATAATTATCTCTGTTCTTTGGTCGCCTATAAAATCGCCTGTTAATATTTTGCTTATTTCGTAATATTTAGGGTTTTGTTTACGTTGATAGCCTTTAAAATCAATATTGTAAAGTATTTCGTACGACATTTTATTAAAATTTAATAGTTTTAGTTCAAATTTCTGCGTATTGCTAAATTCTAAGAGTTTAACTTGCGATTGATTATCAAAATTAAAAATGTAGTAATCGTTTAAAAATTCTAATTTGTCAAAACTTTGACTTGATTTGTTTGAGTGCGATGGTGATAGTATCCACGATTGTGTAGAATTCTGATACTCGAACAACATATACTTATCTTGCTTGTTTTGAATGAAAATCAGTAAAACTTGTTGGTTTGCGTCAAGAAAATTGCCTTTAAAATACTTTAAATTTCCAAATTCGCTTTGTATCAAGCTTTTGTTTGACAGTAGTTTGTAATTATTATCATTTTGCAAATAGTTTGAAACATTTCCGGTGTTTTTGAAGATGCTTATGGTTTTGTCTTTGTTAATGCTAATGCCAGCAATCGCTGATACATCGGTTACACTTGCTTCTGCGGTGAGTTCAAATGTTTTAGATTTTTGCTTGTACTCATAATGTGAAATTGTGTTTTTATCCAAATCTGAAATAAAAACAATTCCTTTGTCAGTGAAGGCATTATAATTTTGAGGTAATTGTGGTTTGAACTCTATTTTATTAGAAATAATTTCGTTCTTATTAAAACTTAACAAGTACTGACTGTCAGAGTATAAGGCCAATATCATGTCTTTTTTGTTATTCCGATCAAATTTTCCAGTAATAACCTTTTTGCTTTTGGTGAAAACTTTATTTAATTCTGAAATATTTTTATTGTTTATTTTTGTCAAATTTGCATATCTAAAATCGTAAGGTGGGTGATTAACTTTTTTCTCAAAAGTTTTAGCGACCAAGAAGTTATAGGCAACTTGATCTTGCGATTCTGTTGAGGTGTCATTTTCTTTGATGACTATATATACATCGTCGATAAAAATCGTGTTTTCATTTCGATTCCACAGATATATTTTAATATTATTTGACGCTTTTAACGCTTCTTTAGGGATAAATGCATTGCCATTACCAATTTCCCAGATTTGAACAGGATGGTTTTCAAAACTTAGATGGGTACTGTTCCAATAAACGTCGTTACCAAGGGAGTCGCAAATGGAAATAACAAACGCAGCATCAATTTGAGGTTTTTCGCAAAGATAATGAAAGCTATATGCTATGCTTCCAAGATTATCATATTTTATATCACTCATTGGGATTGTTACTGATTCAGAAAAAGCATCTATCCCTTCGGCTACAGTGCTGTAAAACCCTGATTTAGAGTATTTAGAACTAACTTTTTTGCTTTCGGAATTTTCAAAATCAATGAATTTTGACCTAGGACTTTCTGGAACATAGTTTTCATCAAAAGAAATACTTAAATCATCAATATAAATCGTATTCCCGTCTTTATCTATATTCCATAGATATACTTTTATCGAATTGCTAGTACTAGTTAAATTTTTGGGGAAACTGAATGTGTTTTGAAACGAATGCCAATTGTTTTTGACATAATTGTCCCCATCAATATTGAATCCTTCCCAGTGTATTTGGTTTTGGTTTTGGTCGATTATTGAAAACACTAATATCGCTTTTATTACAGAAGAATTTGGGCTAATCCAAAACTTGATATTGACATCAGATAGTTTAGCGCTGTCATTTGTGGGTATTGGAATAATTGCTGCTGGACTATATGATTGGTAGGTTTCTAAAATGCCAGAATTTTCGCCTGATAATGAATTACTCTTTGATAAATTAGAGTTCGGGGCTAAATGCTTTGCAGTCTCAAAATCAATCATATAGTAGTAAATATCTTCGTTCTGAATAATTCTATTTTGTACAATTATGGGCTTCTCATTTAATATTTTACCTATGTAATATACTAAGGCAGATAAAACTAAGAAAGCAATAATTGATAATATTATTAGTAGTTTTTTATTTTTAATATTAAGCATTCTTTACTAGTTAAATAATTTTAATTTTTCACCCATTGTGTATTTATAATAACTAAACAATAATCTTATTTATTTATTATGATTTAATGGTGTTTTATTTTTTCGGCTAAAATACAAATTCATTTTATACAATTGAGGTTTTTTAAAAATTATTCTAACTACGCAGATTTGATTAATCCTTTAATATTTTATTCCGATTTTGATTTGTGCGTTTTGAACAATGTTTTCGATATCATTATTAAACTGTGTTTCGAATGCAGCTGCATTGGATTTAGTTTTATGACGAATGTATTTTCTGTTCTCAGTATTTGACATTATTAAGTTTTTTACATATTTTATTGATTCTTCATAAGTATTGTAATTTTTTAAGTAATATATCTTAATATTATCTGTAAAAACTTCGATTATGTCGAGTTTAGCACAAATAGCATAAGCTTTTATAAATTTTTGGTCGTCATCTCCGTCAACGATTATATATGAGTGGTCTTTTATATTATAAAAATCGCTGTACTTTATGTTGTATGCATCATCTCGTAACTTGTAGATATAAAAAAGAGAATTTTGAAGGTGTTCTTGTGATATAAAATATATTTGTTTTTCTTTATTAATATTTAGCTCAGATAATCTGTCTCGTAAGAATACTTTAATGTTTTTATTTTTTGTTTCTTCAATTGAAAAGTATTTAACAGTCTTTAACTGACGAATAAAAGGGTAGTATATAATTAAGGCGAACACAATAATTTGGATATAGGGCTTAATCTGGTTGTTTTTAATCCAAAAAATAATAAGATTTGATATTTGATAGATCGATATTCCTGATAATATTGCCCAAAATACCACTTGTGGAAAGCAGTACCATTCGAGTTTTGTTTGAGATGCGGAAATTAGTAATAAGTGGGTTGCAGCCATTATAAAAGAGAAAATAAAGATGTCTCGGATTCTTTTGTTTTTCTCCCAAAATGTTAAAATGGCACCAATTGGAATTAGATAATACCACCAGCCTAAAACGTAGTCTGTTAAGTAATCATAATAAAAACTAAATGGTTTGGTATGTCCTTCAATTGCGTTTAGTGCACGTCCTCCAAACTCGTTGTCATACACTGCTTTGATATAACCAGTATTAAACATTTCGCGTATTATATAATAAGCCCCTAATGTTATTATGGGAATTAAAATTGAAAAATAGAGGTGTTTTGACTTTAAAAGATTGACCAATTCTTTTTTTAATAATATGTATATCCCAATACCTGGTAAAAAGAATAATGATGCAGAACTTTTAGACAAGAAAGCTAAGGTAAATAGTGCCATGGTAAAATATAAGTAGCCTGTCTTTTTAGTTTCTAAATAGTATAAAAACATGAGTGCATACGCCGCCGAAAATAGAACTAAAAATGCTTCAAAGTCAGCTTGTCTAAGAGCGTGATATTGAAGTATTCCTGGCAGTGTTAAAAATACGCAGGCAGATATAAATGCCAATGGTTTTGATTTTGTAAGCGAAGATAATAATAAGAAAATTAGAATTCCAGTTAAACTTGCAGCTAAAGCACTGGGTAGTCTTACGGCAAATTCGTTGTTTCCAAAGATTTTAATGCAAATAGCTTGACAACTAATAAGTAGAGGTGGTTTTGTATTCCACATATCT
>JAQVPT010000183.1 GCA_028701945.1 Bacteroidales bacterium | reverse complement strand
AAAAAGAAAGTTGGGAATTATTAAAAGAATATCAAAACAAATTACTAAATTTGACATTAAAATGGAAGAAATTGGATTTGGTAACTCGCTGATTATCAATGATGAATTTTTACGTTAGTTGGAAGCAAAAAAATGCACATCAACACCTTATAACACAAAATAGAAATACTTATGAAGAACAAAAAATCAATAAGTGAAATAGATGAAATTCTTGATAGTGATATCTTCAAGGAGCAGAAAAAACTAATTGAGGAAAGAAGAAAAACAATTAAAAAAGGACCAAATGTTATTCATTTGGACTACTATGGAGAATTATCCTCTAAGGATCTTGGTCAAATACAATCAAAATTAGAAGAGGCAAATCTTGACCTTGGTTATTTTGATAGAAGTGGAAGAATGACCAATAATTTTGATGACTTTTTACTAACTACATATTTTGTTTTGAACCACCCACTTACAAATGAGATTTTGAAGTCTATTGGTACAAGCATGATTTGGGATTCTATTAAATGGGGAATTAAGTTCGCTTGGAAGAAACTAAGAAATATGAAAATTAGTAAAGTTTCCTCTACTACAATTGAAGAGAAATCAATCAAATTTGGCATGAAGGTAATTCTTGATCAAAATACATCTTTTAATTTTGAACTTGATGGTAATATTGAGGAAGAACAGTTAGATAGAGTGCTAGATAAAGCGTTTGATTTTTTAAGAGAACAAGGAGTAAATAGTAAAATGAAAAATTCAGATTATGTGTGTTTTTCTCATGAAGAAAATAAATGGATTCGTGTTGATGTCTTAAAAGAAATACAGAAAAGAGCAAAAAGGAAGTAACTGGCTACAACAGCAGCTCAAAAACAAGTGCTACGCTACGCTTCGCACCAGTTTTTAGCTGCGGTCGTTAGCCACAAGCAAAAGAAACGAAACCTGAATAACAAATTTTCTACAAGAAAAGGAAAAGCCACCGCACAAATTGCACATTTAGTTTTTGCCGACACACAAAATATCCGACCCTAAAAAACTAAAAGAGCAATTTTTATCTAACCCTCGAAAAGCAAAAGAAAACTTTGAATGTAATAAAAAATTATTTAATTTTGTCAATTATTGACAAGAATAAATATACAAGTCAAATGAAAGAAACCTTCGGAGAATATATTAGATTGTTAAGAACTGAGAATGATTTGACCTTGACTCAATTAGCTGCTAAACTAAATATGGATTCGGCAAATCTCAGTAAAATTGAGAATAGCAAACGCGAGTTTGATGAGAAGCGATTAGAAAAACTGGCTTCTGTTTTTAATCTTGATTTGAAAACTCTAAAAGATGAATTGTTTAGCGAAAAATTTGCAAAAATAATTTACCAGAATTGCTGTTCAGAAAATGCGTTAGAACTTGCAGAACAAAAAGTCAAGTATTTAAAACAATCGAATATCAAACAAGGAAATTTAAAATTTTAAAACTATGAAAATTGTATCACTATTTTCAGGAGCAGGTGGTCTGGATTTGGGATTTTCCAAAGCTGGTTTCAAATTATCATGGGCTAATGAATATGATAAAGATATTTGGAAAACATTTGAAAAAAACCATCCAAATACATTTTTAGACAGAAGAAGTATAACAAAAATACCGAACGAAGATGTCCCTGAATGCGATGGAATTATCGGTGGTCCACCTTGCCAAAGTTGGAGTGAAGCAGGTTCATTGCGTGGCATAGAAGATAATCGTGGTCAATTGTTTTTTGATTTTATTCGTTTGCTTGAAGCTAAACAACCATATTTTTTCTTAGCTGAAAATGTTTCGGGGATGCTATTGTTAAGGCACAAAGATGCTTTGGAAAACATCAAAAATCATTTCAGAAATGCTGGTATAGGTTATGATTTGCATTTCAAACTCTTAAATGCAAAAGACTTTAATGTGCCACAAGACAGAAAAAGAGTTTTCTTTATAGGCTTTCGTAGTGACTTAAAAGTTGATTTCAAGTTTCCTAATGGCTTCAAAAAGCAAATTTATTTGAAAGATGCTATTGGAGATTTGACCGAAGATGTTTTGGTTGCAAAAAATGGGAAAGGTGCCAATAATGGCAATTGCACTATCCCAAATCATGAATATATGGATGGTGGTTTTTCAAGTATGTTTATGTCAAGAAATAGAGTAAGGAGTTGGGATGAAGTTTCTTTTACCATTCAAGCAGGTGCAAGACATGCACCTCTTCATCCACAAGCACCAAAAATGATATTTGTTGAGCAAAATAAACGAGAGTTTGTAAAAGGAAAAGAAAAATTATACAGAAGGTTAAGTGTGCGAGAATGTGCAAGAATTCAGACTTTCCCTGACGATTTTATATTCTATTATGATAATATTTCAGCGGGTTACAAAATGATTGGAAATGCAGTTCCTGTTAATTTAGCTTATCACCTTGCAAAAGAAATTAAACAAAGTTTATCTAATAGGATAAATGAAGTAAACCAGAAATCAGAAACAAAACTTGAAAAGGCAATTCATTAATTATGGCAATACAAACAAAAACAGGAAAAGCATTTGAATATGCCTTATTAAAAGAATTTTACGATAGGTTAAATAAGTCTCACAACAATGTGATTATTATTGACAGTGAACCTTATAAAACAGCAAAATTATGTTATGAGATTTTCTCAGAAGATGATCAAGGGTTATATTCCTTAGTTTCAAGTGCAGCAATTAACTTTCTTGTCGATATTGAACCTCGTTTATCAAACAGTTTAAACTCTGACGATGTTTTACAACTTGAAATAGTTTCTGACAGTGAAGGACAAACTGGTGATGTTAGAGATGTTTTAGCAATTAGATTACTTCAAAAATGGGAAATTGGAATTTCAGCTAAAAATAATCACCGTGCAGTAAAACATTCACGTTTATCACAAAAAATAGATTTTGGAAATAAATGGATTGGACTACCTTGTTCTTCTGATTATTTTGGTGAAATCAAACCAATATTTGATTTCTTAACAAATCTAAGAGACAAGGATAAAAGCACTAAATGGACAGCAATTAAAGATATGCATGATAATATTTATGTGCCTTTATTGGATGCTTTTCGTTCTGAATTATTGAGATTAGATAATGAAAACCCTGAAATCGTTCCTAAAAGACTTGTTGAATATTTAATTGGGAATCAAGATTTTTATAAAGTTATTAAAGGGAAAAGCACTGTTGAAATACAAGCTTACAATTTGCATGGAACACTTAATCAACCTTTTGAAAAAGTTAAACCAAAAGCAAAAATTCCCAAACTTAAATTGCCAACTCGATTAATTGAAGTTGTTTATGAAAATAATTCTAAAACAACATTAATTGTTTCTTTAAACGAAGGTTGGCAAATATCATTTAGAATTCACAATGCCAGTTCGAGAGTTGAGCCTTCATTGAAATTTGATATTAACCTAATTAGTGCACCGCATACTTTATTCATTAACCATATTTTTATAGGAGAGAAATAAAATGCCAACCCGTAAGCCATACACATTTGCAATTCACACGAGCCAACGCTTGACCAAAAATTGCAAAAGAGTATGGCTAGCCAACGCACCGAGAAAAATGAAAATTGTAGCAAATTCGAAATATAAAATGACTGAAAACAAAGAATGCCAGTGGGTAACAAAGGCTATATGTAATTTGGGTAATGTGCTAATATTGAAGTTTTTAGCCATAAATAAAATTAGTGATAAATTGAAAATTAGTCATTTCAAAATCCCAAACTCCACATAGCCTAACCGTTGTACATAATGCTAACGCATAATACGAGAGAGTTCTACCAATGTTGTAACCTTAACATTTCAGACGATGGCAGATATAATTTTAAACAAGGAAGAATTTAAGTTATTCAATCAGGATGACCAATTTGGTTTTTTTTACGACGATGATGGATGGCCAAAAGACGATGCCGATGATACTTTTGATTCGGATGTGGATAAGCTCTTTCTACAATATGTCTCTATTTTAGTTGACAGTAACGATGATGTTTTTGGGTTGACGAATGGGAAAAAGGAACTTATATTTGAGGGAGTTATTGAAGCCTACGATATTGCTAGAGAAGTAAAAGAAGAATAAATGTGCAAGAACATCCTCACGCTGGTTCGGATTTGCAATCCGAATGTCTGTAATATCAAGGGCACGGATTTCAAATCTGCGCCAGCGTGGGGAAGGCACGAAAGTAGTAGAACTACGAGGTATATACCCATATTACTACAAAAGGGTTTGATAACATAAAAAGTCCGTTAGATAATTGGATATATAATAACTTTATTTATATTTACTTTTTAATAAATAGTTGCTAAATAAATCCTGTTATTAATTAAATGGACATTCTTATGAAATCTACAATGTTTGCGACTAATATGCTGATAAACAGCACATTAAACATAAATATAAACCTAAACCTAAGTGTGATATAGTCGCCTAATGGCGACTATCCACTCGTTAGCGCCAATGGTAAAAACGACCGTACTACCTTGACAATTATGAAGAAATTTTAACGAATAGTCCTTTAAAAACTTTATGGCTGACAGAAAAAGAAATGACAAGAAAACTTCTGTTGGCATAATTTTTTTGTTATCTTTGTCAGACTGACTACTGAATTATTAACCTAAAAAAAATATAGCTATGTGTAATTTAAAAGATTTAAAGTGTTTTCCTACTGGAAATGCTACTATAGAGCAAAACGAAGATTCAATAATTATTGAGAATCTAAGTAATTCTGGTGCAGATGGAATTTTGATAGACACGAATGGAGCTAAGGATTTTGTATTAAATTTCAAGGAATTTGAGGTTGGAATCGACAATTCTGTAAATATTTCTCATATTGGAATTGACGAATATGGGAGGACAAAAGTTTTGGCACAACAAACGATTTATGTCAATCCAGAAAACAAGCGTGTTGAATTTGCCTTTAATAGTAGACTATCCTCTAAAAAAAGTGTCTTGCTTGTTGGTAAAATTGAAGAAAGAGTTACATTTCAGGGACGTTATTTAAATCCTGACTTTAATCCTAACATTAATTGGTGGCCAATTGCAGCTGCTATCGGTCTCTATGTTTTGGACAAGGTTGATTATAGCTATACTCATACTTCTAATTCGGATGGTTCTTCTTCAAGTTCGCACACAGTGTCTTGGAACGGAATAAACTCTGGTGGAGGGGGTGGTTTGACTACTTTTGACGGTGTAAGATTTGATGCAGATGATTTAAATTACGTATCCGAAGAAATTATTCCAAAAGGAGTTCCATTGAATGAACTTAAATATGTCCAGATTACCGCAAGAAATTATCGGTCATTAGAAATTATTGGAGTAAAAACTTGTTAAAGATGAGTTCCTTCTTTACTCGTACTGCGTTGGTTATTTTACTCCTTAGTCTAATTTCTTGTGGAAATAGTGATGAGGCATCTGTTTTTAAACCTGGCAGAACCTGGTTTTATGATGTTGAGATTACTGATTCGCTCAATACCGTAGTTGATACTTTTACTTTAATTATGAGTTGTCGTGAATCATCATTGTTTGAAAAAACAATTCGACCCATAACGGTATGCTACGAATACAAAAAATCCAATACTACTATGGATAATGAATGTACAGGAGTAATTGACAACAGTAATGAAATATCTTTACATCCACCACGCAGGAATGTTTTAGAATTTACAGAAGTGTTACCTTTCCCGAGAGTTTCGAAACCAATAGGAAATGGATTCACTTCTTCAATAGATTTGAATATTCAAAAAGCCTCCTATTGGGATAAAGGAAAAAACAAAACTATTAATCTTGCGGGGAAGAAAATAAAGCAAGAATTAAGTTCTGCTGATTTTGATACAACACGAATAGCTTTTGAAACAGAGAATTTGTTGTGCTATAAATCAGAGGGTAAAAACTTAAATTATGTAGATGAACTAGGACAATTTAGTGTTTCCTATTTTTTTAATGAAAAATATGGCTATGTAAAATGGATTTATCTCACTCCTTGGGAAGAGACCGTTACAATTTCACTACGTAAAGTTGATTTTTAAGTTGTGTTTGAAAAAGAAATTTCATCCGCTAAATTACATTGCTTCAGCTTCTAGCAAAAGTGTAATAATCTGATGTCTCAAAATCACATCCCTTTTTCATTAGAGAAGATTATTTTGAGAGAAAAGAGTGTAGAGAAACTTCTCTGAGAATAAGGTGATAAATGCTGAAACGAGAGACAGAACCACAGGCGGTAACAGCAAATAAGCTCAAGCAGGGGTTTCGTGCTTCGTATGACAGGACTGTGGTATATCGGAAGTTCAATTCTTCGTAGCAAGTTAAGTGGGTAAACTCCCTGCCTGCGCCTATTTGCAAACCGTTAGCAGTCAGTGCAAATGACACATACCCTAAAGAATGTTCTCAGTAATACGTTAACATGATTATTTCAAAAAGCAGAAAAAAGCACTTCAGAAACCAAGAATAATTTAAAAAAAACAAGTTAAATAGTATGGAAAAGAACAAAAAAAGAGCAAATAGCTTTAATACTGGTATCGCAAGCGAACATTTAGTTATCGAACCTATACAGATTAGGCCTAGAAGCTTATATGAGCCAAGGAAATAAAAAAGGCATTGATATAAGAGTAGTACGAGAAGATGAATCTGTAATTTCAATAGATGTGAAATCAGTTGGAGGTTACTCTTCATTAGTCGTTAACAATGTTGTTGCCAACTACAATCATTTTATTGTTTTTGTCATATATAAAAATAAATTTGAGGACGTAATATCAATCCCAGATATTTATATTGTTCCCTCCACAATTGTTGTTGAAATAGCAAAATCATTTAAGGATGAAAAAAGAATAATGAAAGGAGACCTAGAAGAATATAAAAATAAATGGCAATACATAATTAAAGGTTTTGGTGAAGATGGTTGGGAAATTGATGAAAAAGAGGAAGAACATTTAAATTTCGTGGATTGCCACCGTGAACTTCAGCAATACGAAAATGTCACTAAAATATTAAAAAAATACAATTTTACTTTTGAATATTTCATTAAACTCTGTCGACGAAATCCACAAAGATTTTCAATTGACGAAGAAAGACTAATATTTAAAATATATGAAAGTGTTTCAATAGAGCAATTGATACGACTAAGAAATAATTTTCTACGCGAAAGTAAAGACAATCCAATAATTGAAACATTAAATGTTGCAATTAAAACAAGAGAAGATGGCACTTTTTAATCGACTAAAGCACCGCACTGCTAACAACACCTATATGTAATGCGAAAAGCGGCTGTAACCGTTCGTAAGTCACGCTTTCACGCTGGCTCGGATTTGCAATCCGAATGTCTGTAATACCAAGGGCACGGATTTCAAATCTGCGCCAGCATGGGGAAGGCACGAAAGTAGCAGAACTACGAGGTAT
>JAQVPT010000182.1 GCA_028701945.1 Bacteroidales bacterium | reverse complement strand
TAATAACGGGTAAAAACAATATAGATATACAAACGATTACGATTACGGATATTAATGGGCGAATTGTTGAAAATATTCGGTGGGATAAGAATGATAGTCAAAGAATAGAAATTTCTCATCTTTTAAAAGGTGTATATTTCATTACAATAAGTAGTGGAAATAAAGCAGTTATCAAGAAAATCGTTAAAAATTAACAACCGCTAATAGCACCTATGTGATATTGCGGAATTTACAGGTACTTGAAAAGTAACCTCACTTACGAAAATCCGCCAATCCGCTTTGCGAATTGTTTATAATTTATCTATATTTACAACAGAAAATTTATAATTTATAATTTAATATATCAGCGGTTTGGCTGATTGCGTAAAAGACTGTGGAATCTGTATTCGTCCTTGCTCCACATAGCCGCAACCGTTATCGTTCAGCAAAGAGAAACCTTTGAATATAAGGAAAAGTATAACTTTAAAATTGGAGAAATGAAGAAAACAGTATTTTTATTAGTAGCAATTATTTTTAGTTTAAATATCATTGCACAAAATCCAAATCCATCATCAACAATTGATGCAGAAGTTGCAAATATTATGAATACTCAACATTTGCCAGGAGTCTCGACATTAATTGTAAAAGGTGGAGAAATTGTTTGGATAGAAAGTTATGGATATGCTAATACAGATTTAGCAACTCCTTTTACAGATACAACCTCTCTTATGATTGCTTCCATATCGAAAGTTTTTACAGGAATAGCATTAATGCAATTATATGAAAATGGATCAATTGGACTTGATGATGATATTAATGATTATTTGCCGTTTGATATTAATATTCCTGATTATGAAAGTTATCCAATAACATTTAGAATGCTTTTAACTCATACATCATCAATAAAAGATGGTGATGCGATGGATAATTATTACAATTTGAATGGAGACCCAACAATTTCTTTGGCTGATTGCATAGAAAGATATTTTATGTTAACAGGTTCAGATTATAGTTCTACTGATAATTTTTTAAATAATCAACCAGGAACAATTTTTGAATACTCAAATATGGCGACTGCTCTTGATGGTTATCTTGTAGAACTAATTTCAGGGATGTCTTTCAGTCAATATTGTAATGATAATATATTTAATCCATTATGTATGGATAATACACATTGGTATCTTTCTGAATATCAGAATATGAATATGCTTGCAAATCCTCACGATTATTATAGTTCGCAATATGAGCCAATTGACCATTATGGTTTTGCAGATTATCCCGACGGAATGCTTCATGCAAATGTAACAGATTTAGCAAATTTTATGATTACAATATTGCAAGATGGTATTTTCCATAGTAATACATTACTTTCAGCATCTACTTTAAACGATATGTTTACTCTTCAAGTACCTACTATTGACCCAACACAAGGTCTTCAGTTTTACAAAGAAACATTTAATGTTTCATCAGGAAGTATCTCTCTTTGGGGACATAGTGGGGGAGAATATGGAGTAAGTACAGAAATGTATTTTGACCAGAATAATGATATGGGTATAGCTGTATTAGCAAACGGAGAAAATGAGGCTACACAAATTTTGAAATTATTATATGACTATGGACTTACTCTTTCTCCGTCAGGAATTGGCAATCCTGATTGCAATTCTACAAATGTAATTGACACACCTAAATACTTGTTTTTATATAATGTTTATCCAAATCCAGCTAAAGATATTGTTACATTTAAAGCAGACAATTTAAATATTGTTCAACACGATATAGTTATTTCAGACATAACAGGTAACCAACTTATGTTATTTGAGAAAAATGATAGTGAAATTACAATTGATGTTTCAAATCTGTCTGATGGATTTTACTTTTATGCCATTAAAGAAAGCAATAATGTAATTGAAACAGGGAAATTAATTATTAATAAATGATATAATAAATGCCGAAACGCTAATATGCAATAAAAAAAATTGGGCGGAAAGTGTTAAATTTGAATGACATAACATATAATAAGCGGATCTGGAACTAGATAAGTCGGGGATTTTAATGCCCGACGTTTCTTATTGCCAAACCGTTATCGCTAATTTAAAGTCAACGAACAACTTTCCATATTACTTGTAGAATTAAAATTAAAACGTATCTTTGATAGTATCAAATGATAGTATCAAATATTTATATCTTATGAAGCCACCTTATAGAATAACCACTAAAATATTAAATTTAATCTCTTCTATATCAGAGAAAATTGGAGAAGTTAAGTCTGCCCGTCTAATAAAACCACCTACAGAATTAAGAAAACGTAATAGAATAAAAACAATCCAATCATCTCTAGAGATTGAGGGAAATACCCTAACAGTTGAACAAATAACCGACCTAATTAATGACATAAGGGTATTGGCTCCTCAAAAAGACATTCTTGAAGTTAAAAATACTATAGATGTTTACTCGAAACTCAATAAATTTCAAGTATATGATATTAATTCTCTTTGCTCTGCACATAAAATATTAATGAATAAATTAGTTGAAAATGCAGGTAAACTGAGAAACACAGCTGTTGGAATTATGAAAGGTGATCAAATTGCACATCTCGCTCCTCCTGGAAAAATGGTTCATCCATTGTTAAATGATTTATTTAAATATTTAAAGGAGGACGATGATATAATCTTATTAAAAAGTTGTGTCTTTCATTATGAATTTGAATTTATACATCCATTTGTTGATGGTAATGGAAGAATGGGGCGATTATGGCAAACAATGATACTAAAAGAGTATTCACCTGTTTTTGAATTCTTACCTGTTGAAACATTAATAAAAGAAAAACAACAAGATTACTATAACGCTCTAGGCAAATCTGATGGACAAGGAGAATCGACCTTGTTTATTGAGTTTATGTTGGATATAATAAATTCTGCTCTTGAAGATTTATTGAAGACTCAAAGATTAAATTCAACAAATACTGATAGGATTGAATTTTTTAAAGACTTAATTGGCAACTTGGAATTTTCTCGTCAAGATTATATGAGACATAATAAAGATATATCTTCTGCTACAGCAAGTAGAGATCTAAAAAATGCAGTTAAAAATGGGGAACTAATAAAATTAGGAGATAAAAGATTGACAACGTATAAATATAAATAAAAACTAGCACCTAACAACACTTAAGTAATAATGTGGGAAATCGCCTGTAACCGTTCGTACAGAACAATTCCGAACCCCGCCATTTTCTTTACATTTACTCACCTTTAATTTTTTACAATGGTGTTCATGATTGCTAATTGGCTTTTGCGATAAAATTTAAAAACAAAATCTAAAAAATTGGCTTTGTGGGAACTCTGATACGGTAATTTCTATTCTTTTTTTGCACTAATACATAGCTGTAACCGTTATCTGCAAACGAAAAAACATTTGCACCCTAAACCAATAATTGGTATTTTTGTAAAAACAATTATAAAAAAGTGAAGAAGCACAAACTGACAAATGTTTTGAATCATTTAATGAAGTTCTTGACATTTATAACTATTATAATCTTTTTGATAAGTTTTACTTCTTGTCAAACCAAACCAATAAAGACCATTTTTCAGACAGTTGAAACAGACACTGCAACAAAACTAAACGAAACAAAAAAATACATTCTCAAAAAGCAGACAGAAAACTCCGACTTTAATTATTCGAAACTTACTGATATTGATGGTAATATACAAGACACATTAAATGTAAAAAACTTAATGCCAATATTTGAACCAGTATGTGGACAATATAATTACTATCAATTTATTTCGACATATGTTGGACAAGCTTACAACTTTGACGAACCACCGTTGTTTAAAGATTTTCACGACATCTTAATTATCAAAACTGACGACAAAAATAAAATTATAGACGCATATCAATACACATTAGAATGGTCTGAATCACCACTTCAATATGACGTTTTTGTGAGTTCAGCGAAAAACATTATTTTGACAAACGATATGAACATTGCAGAGCTTAAATTCAAACGAACATACAGTTGGAGTGATGACAATAAAGAACTAAAAGAAAGCGGAATAATAAAACTGCAGTAAAAAAACAACGAAACGCTAACATTGGTTTTGCAAGATTAGGAAATGTGTGATTAATTTAAAGTTTCGGTTTTTTCAAATAATCTATTACCTCAGTATTTTTAATCGTTGTCTGCTCTCCGCTTAACATATTTTTGATTGTTACATTACCATTTTCTAACTCTTGCTCGCCGATTATGATTACAAAAGGAATGTTTTTATTGTTAGCGTATTTGAATTGTTTGTCAAGTTTTGCTTTTTGGGGATAAACTTCGCAGCTATAATTAGATTTTCTGAGTTCAGTGGCAATTTCGATACATTTAAGTTCTTCGGCTTTGCCAAAATTAATGAAAATCACATCAGAGCTTTTTTCTGTTTCGTTAGGAAATTTATTGAGCTGAGTGAGAACATCATATATTCTGTCGGCACCAAATGATACGCCAACTCCCGAAATATCTTTCATTCCAAAAACGGATGTTAGGTCGTCATAACGTCCACCACCACAGATGCTTCCTATTTCAACCTCGTCTGATTTTACTTCAAAAATAGCTCCTGTATAATAGTTTAAACCTCTGGCAAGACTTAAATCTAATTCTACATTTGCTTTCGGTTGAAAGTGTTGCAAATAATCAAAAATTGTTTTTATTTCTTCTAATCCTGTAAGTCCTGTTTCAGATGTTTTTAGCATTCCCGAGAGGAACTTAATACTTTCTTGAGTATTTCTTTTTGTATTTAAAACTGGCTGAAGTTTATTTATTGCATCGTCAGAAAGTCCGCTTTTTTGTAGCTCCTCATTAACTTTTTCAAGCCCAATTTTGTCAATTTTATCAATCGCTACAGTAATTGGAATAAATTTATCCGATTCGCCTATTGTTTCGGCAATTCCAGCCAATATTTTACGATTATTGATTTTTATTGTAACTTTTAGATTAATTATCTCAAAAATCTCATCTATAATTTGTATTAGCTCAAATTCGTTAAATAGTGAATTAGAGCCGATTATATCAACATCACACTGAAAGAACTCACGATATCTGCCTCTTTGAGGTTTGTCGGCTCTCCAAACTGGCTGAATTTGGTAGCGTTTAAACGGAAAAGTAATTTCGCTGCGATTTTGAACAATAAATCTTGCAAAAGGTACAGTAAGGTCGTATCTTAATCCTTTTTCTGAAATAAGATTTGTTATTTCGGTAGTGTTTTCGTGATTAAGTTTCCCTTCATCAATTTTGTTTAAGTAATTTCCTGAGTTAAGGATTTTAAAAATCAATTTATCTCCTTCGTCTCCATATTTACCAAGCAATGTTGAAAGATTTTCCATTGCTGGAGTTTCGATTGCTTGATAACCGTATTTTTTAAAAATAGACTTTATATTATCAAAAATATAATTTCGTTTTGACATTTCGGATGTTGTAAAATCTCTTGTTCCTTTTGGTATTGATACCTGTACAGCCATAATTTTATTGGTTAAACGTTAAATCTGATATGTAAAATATCTCCGTCTGCTACAATATAGTTTTTTCCTTCAACATGAAATTTGCCCGCATTTTTTAAAGCATTTTCCGAACCAAATTCGATGAAATCGTTGTATTTCATAACTTCGGCTCTAATAAATCCACGCTGGAGATCACTGTGTATTGTTCCAGAAGCTTCGGGAGCATTCATGCCTTTTTTAATTGTCCATGCTTTGATTTCTTTAGGCCCGACAGTAAAAAACGAATGTAGATTGAGCATATCATAAGCTTCGCGTATAACTATGTTTACGCTTGGCTCTGTTAGACCATAGTCTTGCAAAAACTCCAATTTTTCTTCGATGGTTTCGAGTTCGGCAATTTCGGATTCTAATGCTGCTGCGATTGTGAGTATTTTGATATTTTCTTCTTGTATCGATTTTTTTACTGCCTCGGTATATTTATTTCCCGCATCGATTGAATCTTCACCGATATTACAGACGAACATGACTGGTTTCATTGTAAGAAGTGAAAGGTCTGTAACATACTTTTTGTCATCTTCTTTTACGGGAGCGGTTCTTGCATTTTGCATGTTTTCGAGATGCTCGCGATAAACTTTTAACACTTCGATAGCTAATTTTGCATCTTTATCGCCAGTTTTTATGAGCTTTTCCATGCGAATAATCTTTTTTTCTACCGACTCTAAATCTTTTACTTGTAATTCGAGATCAATAGTTTCTATATCTCTCACAGGATTAATAGAGCCTTCGATATGTGGAAGATTATCATCATCAAAGCATCTAACGACATGTATTAGTGCATCTGTATTTCTGATGTCTGCAAGGAATTGATTACCGATGCCTTCGCCATGACTTGAGCCTTTTGCAAGTCCAGGAATATCAACAATATCAACTGTTGCGGCAACTAATTTTTCGGTAGGTTGAAACTTCTCTAACTCTGAAAGTCTTGCATCGGGTACATTAATCACACCAATATTTGACTTATTACTTGCAAAAGCAAAGCTTGTTGTTTCTGCTTTAGTATTCGACATGCAGTTAAAAAGTGTTGTTTTACCACAGTTTGCGATACCAATTATTCCACATTGTAATCCCATTTTGTCCTATATTATTTATTTGACAAAAATAGTTTTTTTTAGCTGAAAAATCAATATTTGCAGTCTTATTTTGACTGTATAGGGAATGTTTATGCAGAGAATAAATAAAATAATCAACCTTTTTACAATAATTACGTTTAACAGATAGATTTATTATTTTATGAAGCTTAATATATATTGGGTTTATTTAATAAAATATATTGTGCGGTTGATGTTTTTAGATTATTTTTGGTAAAATTATGCAAATGAAAAATAGGGTTTTTATAATAGTTTCAATTCTGGTCTTAGTTATATACATGAGTTCATGTGGAAGTGGGAGTGAAGGACCTGTTCAAACTCCTGTGATGTATGGATTGGTTAATAGCTCTAACTGGCGTACTTCTGACCCTCATGCAATTCTAACAGATTATTCTATAAAAGTTTATGGATCATCTGCAAATGGGCAAACTATTATTATAAATGTGAATTCTGCTGAGCCTGGAGAGTATAATATTAGTCAAACTAATGGTCATTATGCTGAGTATATACCCAATATGAGTGCAAATGCAACACGTTATTCGACTGAGAATAGCAATGAAGGTTCTGGTTTTATACGGATATCCTCGATTAATGAAGAAACAAAAACCATGAGTGGGAATTATAATTTTAAAGCTTATCGCACTTCGGATGGGACTTTTAAAACTGTTACGGACGGGAGCTTTTCTAATGTCCCATATCGATATTACAGTATTTCGGATACCTCCTCATTTAATAATAGATTTATTTTTAGTGATCAAACGCAACAACGAACAGCTACCGAAATCTCAGCTTTTCGAAATGATACTGCTTTA
>JAQVPT010000181.1 GCA_028701945.1 Bacteroidales bacterium | reverse complement strand
AGAGAACAGATGAACAGTCGAAAAGTCGAACAAAAAGGAACAAGAGAACAGAGGAACAAGAGAAACAAAGATTTATCCGGCTTATTGTGTGTTTCAGAAACCTTATATTTTTTTCAACCTTCATAGAAAAAGTATAACAAAAGATAAAAGGTTTTTGGCGGGAAGTTTGCCTGCACAGCAGCAAACTTCGTGACAAAAACAAACAAAGAAATGACCTTATTAGTCAATTATCATGGCTTATCAGATGAACAAGAGAACAATTGAATAAAGAACGATTATCAAATTGATGTAATACAGAATCACAGAATCATTGGATCACTGACTCACAGAATCTCAGAATCTCAGAATCTAAGAATCACTGGATTACAGAATCACTGGATCACAACTTTAAACATACCCCTCCCCCACATCTTTAACAAATAACGTAGCAATACCAGCTATTAGCATCATAACACCGCCAAAAACGAGTGTGTAAATTGCATGTTGGTGGAATAAATGTTTTGTCATAGCACCCAGAATTGTTGCGGCAAGTATTTGGGGTAAAACAATAAAGAAATTGAAAATCCCCATGTAAATTCCCATTTTATGTTCGGGAAGTGCAGCGGTTAAAATTGCATAAGGCATTGATAAAATACTTGCCCAAGCAATCCCAACACCAATCATTGGAATTATCAACATATCAGGATTACTGAATAAATATATCGAAGCCAAACTTATTCCGCCAATAATTAGACAAATCGTGTGTGTAATTTTTCGAGAAGTATGTTTAGCTAATACAGGCAATAAAAATGCAAATAAGGCTGCGGCTCCATTATAAACACCAAATAGTACTCCAACCCAATCTGCTCCGTTGTTGTACAAAACAGATTTTGTGTCGGAAGTTCCGTAAATATGGTCGGTAACAGCTGCGGTTGTGTAAATCCACATAGCAAATAAAGCAAGCCACGTAAAAAACTGAACCACAGCCAATTGTTTCATAGTTGAGGGCATTTTTATCAAGTCAGAAAACACTTCTACAAGTCCATTTTTTGCATCTTTAAATTTTCGCATAGCCCAACTAATAAGCATAAGAAGTGAAAATAAAAGCAAAATCCCTGCAAGAATATAAATTTCTCTCTCCAAGTCTTTTAGATATACAAAAGCAAAAGTTGCTATGCCCATTAATGCAAATATCCCACTTAGCTTAATAAATGAGCTGTTTTTTGCAAAATCTTCCGAATAATTCTGTGCTTTTCTTTTATCAGCATTTGCGGCTTCAAATTCTTTAACTTCTTCTGGAGAATATTCTTTTGTAGTTAAAACTGTAACAAGTACCGCTATAAAGTAAACGGCACCACCTGTATAAAAAGCCCATTTCACAGACGGTGGGATTACTCCTTCGGGAGCAGTATTTGCAACGCCAAAAACATTTGTAAGAAGATAAGGTAATGCAGATGCAACAACCGCTCCTGTTCCAATAAAGAAACTTTGCATGGCAAATCCTTTTGTTCGCTGTTCGTCGGGAAGTAAATCACCAACAAAAGCTCTAAAAGGCTCCATAGAAACATTTATAGAAGCGTCCATAATCCACAACATTCCAGCAGCGATCCACAATGTAGGAGAATTTGGCATTAAAATAAGTCCGATTGACGCACATATTGCTCCTGCAAGAAAATATGGTCTTCGCCGTCCTAATCTCGTCCATGTATTGTCGCTAAAATGTCCGATAATTGGTTGAATTATTAAACCAGTAATAGGTGCAGCAATCCAAAGTATCGGAATGCTATCCATCTCGGCTCCAAGTGTTTGAAAAATTCTGCTAACGTTAGCATTTTGTAATCCAAAACCAAACTGTATCCCTAAAAATCCAAAACTCATGTTCCAGATTTGCCAAAAACTTAAACGCGGTTTTCTTTTCATGAAAACTATTTTATCAATATTACAATTTTATCACTTTTCCACTGATAATAGAATTAGCAGTTCTTATCATATAAAAATAATTACCAGCAGGATTCTCATTAGTAAGTGAAAAATCAAATTTATTACGTCCTGCTAATGCTTTATAGGATTTTTGCTCTATTAATTGCCCTGCGGTATTAAAAATTAGAATTTCAACATTCTCTGATTGTTTTAATGAAAATTCTAAAGCAAATCTTCCATTAAAAGGATTTGGATAAGCTGTTGTATTAAAAATATCGCCAATAATGCCAGGAACTGCATCTTCGCTGGAGGCGGTATCAAGTGTAAAATCAGGAACACTAAGCCTTTTATCAGTATAAATATGAAATTCGCCAGGTTGATAATCGAAAGTAAAATTTTGTTCTTCAGTCATATTTTCATCAATCACAATAGTATCTCCAGTAAAATAATCATACCATTCTCCATCATGCGTAAACTCTGGCCAAACAGATTGACTGACGACATTAAAATTGCCTAAAACAACAACTTCCATTTCAGCATTAACAAATCCATCATCCCAAAGTCTTATTCTTTTATCATAAGAAGCTGTACTCATTTCATAATTTGATGTACGGAAAACATTATAATCAGTTTTCAAATCAATGAGAGCTTTATAAACTTTATAAAGATATTGCCTATCTCCTTCTACCATATAATCCCATCTTGGAGGTTTTTTATCTGTACGTGTAGCACCAGGGTCGGAAATTCCTGGCCAATTTATAGAATAATCGTAACCTCTTTCGCCAAATTGCCAAAACATTTTTGGACCAGGAACTGTAAAAAAGAATGCGGCTGCTTGTCCCATTCTCTCTAATGCAGTTTCTTTATTTCGAGTAGAATATGTTGTATCTGTTCCTTCGATATCCATATTACCATAAGTGTAACATTTGTACATTAATCGTTCTTCGTCATGCGATTCCATATATCCTACCAGATTATGTTGTCCGAGACTATTTCCCTGATAATGTTTGTATGAAACTCCCCATTTAAAGTCAGAATTGTCAGGAAATCCCATTGCTGCTTGCGAATATTGTTCATTTGCAGCCATTCCACACCAAAGCATAAAACCGTAATCTGATAAAGCTTTTTCTTCGTTAAATCCTGCGAGATGTTCTAAAATCATATATGTGCCAGGATGTTTTTGCCAAACTTTATCAGCCAATCTCTTAATATTATTGACACGCACAACATCATAATTTCCCCATGCTCCAACATCTGTCCAATTTATATCGCCATTCTCATCATATCCAACTGTAACAGAATTTGTAAATCCCTTTGAAAGGTCAAGTCTGTATCCATCAATATTATACTCACTTACCCAAAAAGACAAAACAGAGTCAACAAAATTTTGGGTATAAATACTTTCATGGTCAAAATCATTATGATATCCGTAAGGATGCGGAATTAACTCATTAAACCACGGATTTTGCCATGTAGGTCGCTGTTTTTCTTTGTTATAATACAGTCGTGCCATTGGGTTTTGTCCACTTGCATGATTTAAAACCATGTCCACAATAACCGCAATCCCATTTTGATGACAAACATCCACAAATTCTTTTAACATATCTGATGTTCCGTAGCATTTATCAGGAGCAAAGAAAAAAGCAGGCATATAACCCCAAGAGTCATTTCCGTCATATTCATTAATTGGCATCAACTCAATTGCATTTATGCCAAGCCCGACAAGATAATCGATAGAATCCAATACAGTTTTATATGAATGCCACAAATGCCAATCGCGTACGAGCATTTCGTAAATTACTAAATCTCGATTATCGGGTTTTTCAAAATCTGTAACTTGCCATTGATAATCATTTCCAGTTGTTTTAAACACCCCCACCATTTCGCTTGTCAAACCAGTTGGATACGCAATTAAATTGGGGTAAATAACTTGATGAATTTCGTTATCATTAAACGGATCTAACAACAATTTACTGTATGGGTCAGCAATATTTATATCAAAATCGACTAAATACTGAAACCTGTACTCAGTATCGATTTCCAATCCTTCTAATCTGTACCACCATCTTTCGCCATCGGGTGTACGATTACATTGGAATTGCGGTTGGATTTGCCAATTATTAAAATCACCAATCATATAAACACGCTCTTTCCACGGTGCATTAAGACAAAACACAACAGTATTATCATCAATAATATTTATTCCATCAATAATTCCTACTGGCAAACTTTCGACATTTACAGGCTGCTGTACCAAGTAAAAAATGCTGTCCATTTGTGTATGCCCTCCCGACTGATATACAAATTTAATCCAATGTTTACCAGTGCCTGCTGCAATAATATTTGTAGTAAAAACAGAATCATATTTCTGGGCAATCAGACTACCATCATGAAAAACATTTATCATGCCTACTGCTTTTGCAGTAATAGTAACATCAAAATTTTCGCCCGAGTTTGGGACTAAAGGAAAAATCATTGGAGCAGTAAAACGAGCATACAAATTCTCAGTCCATAACGGAAGATAAATATCCGACCCATCGGAATTTTTTCCAGCAATATCGCCATCTTTATCTCTAAACACATAACAAATATCTGTTACAGTTTCGCTTTGATGTATGCTGTAAAACTTCTGGGGTTTAATTCTTATTTTATGGATATCTGCACCAAGATTTTCCATCATCAAAATAGAATCACCTTCTCCCCAAGCTGCAATTTTATGTTTCCAATCATTTTGGTTTATACTTAGATTAGTTAATAATCCAGTATGAGCATAAACTGTATCTTGTCCAGCAAGCAATCCATTACCTTGCGAGGCATCGTAATAAACAGTTATTGTGTCATTAATTGTAGGATAAATAGGTTCCCAAGAAATTACCTGTGATATAACTATAAAAGGGAAAAATAATATCCCCAGTATTAAAATTGAATATTTTTTTAGCATATTAATTTACAGAGTTTTAATTTTTATCTAATTACCTGTACTCTTTCTGTGTGAGATATATAATTATCAAGAGAAATCTGCACCATATATATCCCTTGTTCAAATCCCATAGTTTTAATACTGTGATTATACCAACCGATATTTTGAGCATCATAGACTTCATGCAAAACAATTTTACCAAGTGCATCAAAAATTCTAATTTGAACATCTGTATTATTTTTGACCAACTTAAAGCTCAAATTAAATTCATCTTTTGCAGGATTTGGAAAAATCATAGTATTATCGCTAAGTGCCATAATCTCCTCAATTCCTGCATCATGAACATCAACAGCCATAGCAAGAAATTCAGGACCTTCAGGTTCAGAGCCTTGTATCACTTTCGGATCGCCAAGAATATCAACTAAAAATAAGTCTTTACATAATTTGTCTCTCCCAGACGAAGTACCGTCAATATTTCTAAATACCATACCCATTGTGTATGGTTTTCCACCTAAATTTACATTCCACGGCATAGACGGAACTGCACTTGTTTCGCCCAATTGAGTACTAACATCAGCACTACTAAAATAATCTTCCACAATAAATTCCAGTGAATAAACGCCATCGCCTAGTGCTGTCATTAAACCTACGCCATCATCCTCAGCAATATCGCCCCAGTTACCAACAACATGCTGCCACACAAGCGATTGAAAAGGAGTAATTTGTGAAAAACAAAAAATCTCATTTTCACTTTCTGAGGAACAATCTCTAACATCTGCCTCAATATCACAAGTACATAAACCTAAATGAGCATATACTTTATCCCATGTTGCAGCTATTCCACCACCGCCTCCCAGACTACAGCTTGGATTTTCCATTGCTTTTGTATCTAAAGTTATTTTGCAATATGTTCTACCTGTCCACGGGGTTTGAGAAAAAACCATTGCACTAATAAATATACTCGCAAATATCAATAATGTCTTTTTCATAATTATTTAATTTATTATTATTTTATTTTCTGATTTGATTTCGCCAATTGTCAAAACCAAATTATACATTCCCGCACAATAATTACTTACATCAATTGTATATAAGTCCTCGTTGCCATATTTTTTATCAAATACTAATTTTCCATCAATACTAAACAACTGTATCTGAACATTAGATTTTACATTCGATAATTCGATATTTAACATCTCTGAGACTGGATTAGGATAAATACTAATTTTTGAGATTTCATTAGTTTCAATATCCAACACATAAATAATATGAGAATAAACATCTTCGGAACATTGGTTTGAAACAGTTAATGAAGCAGCAAACTGACCAATTTCAGAATAAGTATAACTAACATCTCCAGCCGTGTTACTGTCTATTACATCATCGCCATTAAAATCCCAAAAATAATCTAAAGCATTTTCAGATGAGTCACTAAAATACACTTCCAAATCATTAGTAAACTCATAAGAAAAATTCGCCACCGGATAATCTATAAAATTGAGAATCACAATATCAAATCCTGTGCATCCAAATTCGTCAGTTACAGTTACGCCATAAGTTCCAGATTCTGTTATTGTGTTGGTTTGAGTAATAGTATCATTGCTCCAAAGATATTCTTCAAATTCACCTGCATCAAGAATAATTTCGGTATCAGAACAAACAGTTTGGTCGTCTCCAAGCTCAACATAAGGCAATGGATGTATTCCAACATTCACTGTGTCCTTAGCAAGACAACCAAAAATATCAGAAGCAATAACAGAATATTCACCTGCTTCACTAACAGATATTGCCGAATTAGTTTGACCATTGCTCCAAAGAATGTCAGTAATCTGAGTTTGAATAAAATCAATTGTCAAATTAGAATGGCTAGCAACTGGTGGTATGACACTCATATCAACATAATAATCTTCGTTAGTATCAGGATTATTTGCAGTTAATGTTCCGTCAAAGTTTCTAAATGACAAATTAATCTCCAACAAATTACTTTCGACAGGAAATCCAAAATATACAATCGGAATTAATGTCATTTTCCAAGTATTTGCATCGTGTTGCGTCATAAGTCCAACACCGTCATCATCTCCCCAATTTCCGATAACATAATCCCACGAAGTACCGCCTACCAATTTAACACCAGCGTGCATATAAACTTTGTCAAGAGCAGCAAAATCTGGATTATCAAGAGTACTAAAATATATTGTCAAAGTATCACCATAAGGCTCAACAACCAAATTAGTATTCAATAAAACAGAACTTCCACCGCAAACATTTATGTCTTCGCCAAGATCCAAATCAAATGTACATCCTTCAGCATCGTTTGTTGCAGCAGTTGCATCAATTGAAGTCGAGTAATAATCATTATTTATTGTGTAAATTTTATAATTATATGTTGTATTATTATTCAAACCTGAATGAATAAAACTTGTAGCACTTCCTTTATAAATAACCTCTGCATCGTCAATAGTTTCACCCACCGCATAAGTTGAACCTTGCACAGGCTCGGCCATTATTGCATCAGTTTCTTTGGCAAGTATCATAACATTAGAAAAACCAGCATTGGGCGTCCAATCTCTATTTATTCTTGTACCATCCAAAACGCTAGCATTTGCGGACGTTACAGGTGG
>JAQVPT010000180.1 GCA_028701945.1 Bacteroidales bacterium | reverse complement strand
GAAGAGCTTCAGTAATTAAAAATGATGGTTTTACTTCGGGATTATACAATGAAGTTGGATGAAATTGTACAAATTCCATATTTTCAACTACTCCTTTAGCTCGATAAACCATGGCTATACCGTCCCCTGTAATGCTTGGCGGATTTGTTGTGTGAAGATAAACATTTCCACAACCACCTGTTGCAATTAATATTTTAGAAGACAAGACTGTAAATATCTTTTCTTTTTCTATGTCTAAAATATACGCTCCATAGCACTCTATATCTTTACGCGCTCTGTTAACTTTTTCGCCTAGATGGTGCTGTGTAATAAGCTCAATAGCAAAATGATTTTCAAAAATACTAATATTTGGATTATCTTTAACCTCATCAATTAAAGCTCGCTGTATTTCTTCGCCAGTTTTATCTTTATAATGTAATACTCGTTTTTCGGAGTGCCCGCCTTCTTTGTTCAGGTCGTATTGCCCAAACTGATCTTTATCAAAATTAGTCCCGATATTTATAAGGTCACGAACTCTGTCTGGTCCTTCCTTAACAACAATTTCAACAATTTTCGCATCATTTAATCCACAACCAGCAATAACAGTATCGCTAATATGTTTTGCATAAGAATCGGGATTATAAAGAACTGTTGCCACTCCTCCCTGTGCTTTTGCCGTTGTTGTCTGATCCAAACTACTCTTTGATACAATAGCCACTTTTCCAAACTTACTAACTTGAATTGCATAAAATAAACCTGCAATTCCGCTACCTATAACCAAATAATCAAATTCAACTTTCATTAGAATTTTTTTTGCAAATATAAAAAGATATTTTGACCCATATTCGCATTATATATTTTTAAACCAGGTATCTTCTACATTTTATACTCTATTCAGGGTTTGCAAGAAACAAGTTCACGTGCTTAATACAGCGATTCACATACTAATAAGCATTTTTTCAACAAACACAACAGTTTTATATAAACACTATATACCTAAGTATCATTTTGAATCTAAATATCTAATTAGTAATTATAAATATCGTATTTTTGGATATATTAAGTTAGAAGCATAGTTTGTATAAAAAATTTGAATGCGAAATTTTAGATTTCCATTAGGTTTATTATTAAAACATTTGTGTTTTTGTTTATTGTATGCATTCATAAAAATAATTTTTCATTAAAATAATTAATCATGAAGCAGGTTACCATTAGTTTTAGACGGGTATTTATTGTAGTTTCAGCGGTAATAATGATGGGTTTTTTGTCTTTCCAAGTCAATGCCCAAATTGGTCATGGTGGAACTCCAAAGAGTTTTGTATCATCAATAGATACTGGGCAAAAGACTATCGTCAGTTTTGATGAGGTAGTTTTGTCTGCTCCAAATGTCGAGTTGTTTCGTAGTGAAGATGCTGAATCAGGTAAAAACGGGACACCGCCAAGAGTTGGTGTATCGTTGCCTTTTAGTGCGGATATGTCAAGTGCTGGCGAATGGACAAATTTACCAGACGGGGGTAGATTATGGACATTAAAGATTTCATCTTCAGGAGCGACTGCAATGTCGGTGTTTTTTGATTCATGGCATATGGCACCAGGAAGTTCAATGTTTTGTTATAATGAAAATCGCAAACAAGTTATAGGTTCTTTTAATCATAACAACAATCTTGATAATGGTACTTTTGCAACAGAAATGATTCAAGGCGAAAGTATCTATATTGAATATTATGAACCGAAATTTAAAAGAGGTGAAAGTTATTTTCATATTGCTTCTGTTGATTATTTTTATAAGGAGTTAGCAGGTCTATCAAAGTATAAAGATGTTACTACTAGAGAGGTGGGCGATTCTGATGCTTGCCATGTAAACATTAATTGTTCCCCAGTTGGCGACGATTGGCAGGATGAAAAAAAGGGAGTAGCAGCTATAACATTTTTAGATGGCGGAGATTGGTATTTGTGCTCAGGAACACTTGTAAATAACACTTCTTATGACGAAACTCCATATTTTTTAACCGCTTTCCATTGTGGAGCAGCGACTGCAAGTACTACTGAACTAAATCAGTGGAAATTTAATTTTAGATATGAAGCTGTTGGCTGTACTAACCCTGGTAGCGAACCAACAAATTATATTATTACTGGTTGTACAAAAAAAGCTGTAGGAGATATCTCTGGTGGTTCAGATTTTTTCTTGGTTCAACTTAACTCCTCTCCAACAGCTATTCATCAACCGTATTATAATGGTTGGGATAGAAACGACACTCCAACAAGCACTGGAGTTGGGATTCATCATCCAGCTGGTGATATCAAAAAAATATCTACTTGTAGCCCAATAACCAAATCAGGAAGCAATAATATTAGTGGCCCCATAATGGCAGCAAACTCCTCATATTTAGTCAAATGGGTTGCTAACGCAAATGGTCATGGAGTAACTGCAGGAGGGTCATCTGGCTCTCCGTTATTTAATGCTAATGGATTACAAATAGGAACATTAACTGGAGGGAGCTCCTCTTGTACAAACCAATCTTCTAGTGATATTTACGGTAGATTTTCATATCACTGGCAATCAAACGGCGGTACAAGTGCAAGTCAATTAAAGCCTTGGTTAGATCCGACAAACTCAGGAGCAACAACACTTCCAGGTTATGACCCATTTGCAACCACACCTCCAGAGATTCATTTTTATGCTGATAGGAATTATATTTTGGAAGGAGATGCCATCAATTTTACAGATGCTTCGCTTTCTCCAAGTGGACCTATTCTTAGTAGGGCATGGACTTTTAATGGAGGAACTCCAGGTACTAGTCTAAATCAAAATCCGACAAATATAATATATAATACCGCTGGTTCTTATGATGTGAGTCTTTCTGCTACAAATGCGAATGGAGCATCATCAGAAACTGCACCAGATATGATAACTGTCATTGACCCTACAATTTCATCTTGTAATACATACTCACAATGGTGTTGTAATGCCACCATTTATTCAACAACAGAAGGTTATGTTGGAGGTTCAAATGAATATGATTGCCAAGAAATTGCAGAATATTTTAATGGTATATATCCATATAATACAGTATCTGGATTTAGAATATATTTTGCTGATGTTGTTAATGCGACAAATCCCGATATTACATTTAAAGTATATAGTGACAACTCAGGTCAGCCTGATATGTTATTATCAAGTATGAATATTCCTTTAAGTACAATAGAAACTGCTTATACTACAGATGGGTATTATGATGTAGTTTTCCCAGAATCTACTCCCTTTCCGGATAATGCTTTTTATGTAGGATTTACGATTCCACAATCTTTAAGTTCTGGGGATATTATAGCTGTTGCAACTAATAGTGATTCTGATTCTGATGCAAATACAGGATACAGTTTGTATGATGGTGCTTGGGAGACTTATAGTTCTTGGGGAATGTCATTACAGAATATGATTTTTCCAGAATTATGTTTTGAACCTAATCTTGAACCACAAGCACATTTTTCTGCAAATCCAAGAACCATAAATGCCGGAGCAAGTGTAAACTTTACAGATTTGTCTTATGGCGGAACACCAGCATCTTGGTCATGGACATTTGACGGAGGAAGTCAAACAACATCAAATATTCAAAACCCAATTATTACTTACAGCACTCCAGGCATATATAGTGTAAGTTTAACAGTTTCGAATTTAAACGGGAATACTTCTAAAACTATAAACAACTATATAACTGTAATAGATCCAAATTCATGTACATGCTCACAAATAGGAAACGTAGTAGGCTCTGAAGTATTATATACTGTTGCGACCGGCGAATATCTTGCAGGTTATAATCACTATGGAGATTTGGCTAAAGCTGAATATTTTGACGACGGGATAACTGGTAATCTTGAAGGAGCATATTTCTCTTTTGGGGCTGCGACAGTTACAAATCCTGGCACAAATGTTACTTTTAACGTTTATGATAATAGTGGAACTGGAAGTTCTGGCGGAACAGTTACATATTCTCCTGGAAATATTATTGGGACAACTACTGTACCAATAACAACTATCGCAAATGATGTTGCAAATGGAGAATCTACTTATGTAGCTTTTAATCCTCCTGTTGCAATTACTGGAAACTTTTTTGTTGGTTTTGATATTCCTTCACCTACAAGCCCTAACGATGCAATAGGTCTAAGAACAGGTGTACAAGATGCTGGAACAGATAAAGGATGGGAAAAAGGAAGCGGTGGTGCTTGGAATTTATATTCTGAAGGATGGGGAAATACTTTTAATAATGCTATTTATCCAGTAATTTGCACTGAAGGAGCTCCTTTACCTGAATTTGCAGCAGATAACACTAATATCGTAACTGGAACTTCAGCAAATTTTACTGATATGACGACTTGTGGGCCTACTTCATGGAGCTGGACATTTGATGGAGGAGTTCCTGCTACAAGTACTGCTCAAAATCCAAGTGTAGTTTATACTACTCCTGGTATTTATACAGTTTCATTAGTCGCCTCAAATGCATTTGGTGCAAACCCAATAGTTAAAAATAGTTATATTACAGTAACACAGGCTCCTGATGTAATAGTCCTTTGGGATTTCCCAAATAACCCAGATAATAATATCGCTGATGCTGGAATTGCTGTAAACTTAAATAAAACAATAATACCATTTGGTGGAGTAAATGATATTCTATACACAGCAGCCGGCACTACAACAAGATGTATTGGTGGAGAAACATGGCGAACTGGTGCTGACACAAAAGGATGGCAAATTTTATTTAATACCGTTGGATATGGAACACTAAAGTTATCCTACGCTCAAATGTCAGACAATGCGACTTCACCAAGAGATTTTAAAATACAGTATAGCACTAATGGTACAGCATGGACAGATCTTGGTCATAACATTACTTTGGTTGAAGATGTTTGGAAAATTGGGACAAATATTGTATTACCGACTGCTCTCGAAAATCAGGCTAATGTCTATTTAAGATGGATTATGACAAGTAATACTTCATGTAGTGGAGGCACGGTAAGTAACACTAGTACAACACGTAGAAACTACATGGATGATATTAAAATAACAGGTCTTCCATTAAGTACACCGCCTGTTGCAAACTTTTCGGCATCTTCAACATCAGAATGTGCGGGTCAAGCTATAACATTTACAGATTTGTCAACCAATACACCTACATCTTGGGCATGGACTTTTACAGGCGGAACACCAGCGACTAGTACTTCTCAAAATCCGGTTATCACTTATTCAACACCTGGGACTTATGCCGTAAGCCTTACTGCTACAAATGCAAGTGGTTCAGATGTTGAGACAAAGACAGCTTATATTACAGTTAATCCTAACTTACCAGTTAGTGTTTCGATTACAGCTAGCCAAAACAATATTTGTGCTGGCACAAACGTAATATTCACAGCTACCCCTACTAATGGAGGAACACCAACTTATCAATGGAAAATTGGTGCAACTAATGTTGGTACTGGTGCTACATACTCTAGCAATTCACTCGCTAATGGCGCTAGTGTTACTTGCGTAATGACTTCTACTGCAGCTTGTGCTACAGGAAATCCTGCTACTTCAAATGCAGTGAATATGATTGTGAATCCTAGCCTACCAGTTAGTGTTTCTATTGCTGCAAACAATAATAATGTGTGTGCAGGTACTAATATTACATTTACTGCTACTCCTACTAATGGTGGTACACCTACTTATCAGTGGAAATTAAATGGCGGTGATGTTGGTGGTAATAGTGCTACTTACTCAAATAATACTCTAGCAAATGGAGATAATGTTACTGTTGAAATGACTTCATCCGAAACTTGTGTTTCTGGAAACCCAGCGACTTCGAACGCAATAAATATGGTAGTTAATCCAATTTTACCAGTTAGTGTTTCAATATCTGCAAGTCAAAACAATATTTGTGCAGGTACAAATGTTACATTTACTGCTACTCCTACTAATGGTGGAACTCCAACTTATCAGTGGAAATTAAATGGCGGAGATGTTGGTGGTAATAGTGCAACTTATACTAACAATACTCTTGCTAATAATGATGATGTAACTGTCGAAATGACTTCCTCATTAACGTGTATTTCTAACAGTCCAGCGACATCAAATACAGTTAGCATGAACGTTAATCCTAACTTACCAGTTAGTGTTTCAATATCTGCTAATCAAAATAATATTTGTGCTGGTACGAACGTAACATTTACTGCTAATCCTACTAATGGTGGAACACCTACTTATCAATGGAAAGTTGGAGCAACTGTTGTTGGTTCTAATAGTGCTACATACTCTAGCAACACGCTTGCTAATGGTGCTACTGTCACTTGTATTATGACTTCAACTGTAACTTGTGCAACAAACAACCCAGCAACTTCAAATGCCGTAAATATGGTTGTCAATCCGATTTTACCAGTTAGCGTTTCGATTACTGCAAACAATAATAATATTTGTGCAGGTACAAACGTAACATTTACTGCTACTCCTACTAATGGTGGAACTCCAACTTACCAATGGAAAGTTAATGGCACAAATGTGGGAACTGGTTCAACATATTCGAGTTCTACTCTTAATAATACAGATGCAGTTACTGTTGAAATGACTTCATCTCTTACTTGTGTCTCTGGAAATCCAACAACTTCGAATGCGGTTAATATGGTTGTCAATCCGATTTTACCAGCTAGCGTTTCGATTGCTGCAAACAATAATAATGTTTGTGCAGGTACAAACGTAACATTTACTGCTACTCCTACTAATGGTGGAACTCCAACTTATCAATGGAAAGTTGGAACTACTAATGTTGGAACAAATAGTGCGACATACTCAAACAATTCGCTTGCTAATGGCGCGAGTGTTACTTGCGTTATGACTTCTACCGCAGCTTGTGCTACAGGCAATCCTGCAACTTCAAATGCAGTGAATATGGTTGTGAATCCTAGCTTGCCAGTTAGTGTTTCTATTGTTGCTGCTCAAAATAATATTTGTGCTGGAACAAACGTCACATTTACAGCTACTCCTACTAATGGTGGAACTCCGACTTACCAATGGAAAGTTGGGACTACCAGTGTTGGTACAAATAGCTCGACATATTCGAGCAATTCACTTGCTAATGGTGCTACTGTCACTTGTATTATGACTTCAACTGCAACATGTGCAACAAACAACCCAGCAACTTCAAATGCTGTAAATATGGTTGTCAATCCGATTTTACCAGTTAGCGTTTCGATTGCTGCAAACAATAATAATATTTGTGCAGGTACAAACGTAACATTTACTGCTACTCCAACAAATGGAGGGACTCCAACTTATCAGTGGAAATTAAATGGCGGAGATGTTGGTGGTAATAGTGCTACTTACTCAAATAATACTCTAGCAAATGGAGATAATGTTACTGTTGAAATGACTTCATCCGAAACTTGTGTTTCTGGAAACCCAGCGACTTCAAACGCAATAAATATGGTAGTTAAACCAATTTTACCTG
>JAQVPT010000179.1 GCA_028701945.1 Bacteroidales bacterium | reverse complement strand
GAATCCACATAAAAACATTAAAATAGAAATTGACGACTACAAAAAACAATTAATCGATTTTAGCTTCTTTAGAAATCAGGAAGATTTAATGTTGGCTTTGACAGAAGAAGAAATAAAAATACTTGAAACTGGTGAAAAAGTAAAACTAACAGTAAAAGTTCGAGACGTAAAGGCTGGCGGTAAAATTGACGGATATGGTGATGTTAGTGTTAATTTTGTTCAAATTATTCGATAACATCTTTAAACACTCACGAGTCTGACCTAAGACCCTTCAGTCAGCACCTATCTGAAAGCTATAAATTACAACAAATACTTTATCGACATAAAGGGCTGACACTTATTTTAGGATTTGTCAAATAATAAAGGACACAGAATTGACGAAGATGTTTTTGTTGCTTTTAGAGACGTTAAATTCAGCTAATAGCCTGCTCTCTTCGATAAAAACTCAGTGCTTAGCTTTGCTAATTTTTCAACGAAGGGAAACATCAAAAAACAAGTCAAAATGTATAGTTGATTGTTTGACAATCCCTTAGGCTATGTTGCCCAACCCCATACAATCTAAAAGGGTGGGCAAACCAAAACTTTTTTTAATCCTATTTTAATTTTATTATACGGTATTCGATGGACTATTTCATCTAACCTAAATGTACTTAGGGTTTGATTTATAATTGATTAATTGAAGTCGTGATTTTAAAATTCCTAAAATATTGTATAAGAAAATATTTTCAAAAAAAACAAATACAACAAACGACATAAAAAAACATTTTTTTTATAGTTCTGATAAATTATTATTATCTTGCACATAATTAATAGGTTTTTTAAGCAACCTTTAACGATCCTTTTCGTTAAAAAATTTAGAGAGTTTAGGCAATAGCTGTTATGTTGGATGAATAAAATTATAAATATGAAAAAGATATTTACGTTATTAATGGTCGTGATACCATGTTTCCTTTTTTCACAAGTTCAATTAGTAAGCCACGATGCGACAAAGACATATCCTGACGACACGCGTATCACATATATGACCTTGTCTGATTACCCAAGTGATGCGGAGTTCTTGAAATTTGTAGAAAACGAGGTTTTATTAAACACCTTGATACAGAGATTTACACTTGGAAAAGATGGTTCGTCATGCTTTTTCCATTGTCAGAAGGATATTACGGTAGATATGATTATTGAAGAAATCAATGATGCGTATTATCTGTATTTTACTACAGAGGCTTATAAAACCGAGAAAAAAGAAGATCCAGACAAATTACTCTCAAACGAAAAATATAGCAAAGCAACTGTGAAAACAGAGTACGATAATTCACTCTCAAAAGAAGAATATGATAGGTTAAGCTTGCAGGGAGAATACAATAAATCTGTTTCACATACACCACAAAAGTTTCCTAATAAAGTTGCTGAACACGCTCCTGATTTAGATGACCCAGACTATGAAATCAAAAAGATTGAGTGGGTTGAGAATTATCCAGAGGAATACAAAAATGTATTACAACAAAATTTTGTTCCAGAAAAATAATTAAATATATAATTTTCCAAAAACATAAAAAATCATAATATGAAACTATCTATACACTCCCTGAGAACAGCCTTAGTTGCATTTGTTTTGATATTATTATCCTTTAATATTAATGCAAATACAGTAAATGTGGGAACACTTAACTCAAGTACAACATGGACTGGCACATGTACCTCTAGTTCGTGTGCAACTCGAGCTGGTTATGATGTACAATATCAATTTGTTGCAGGTGCGACAGGTTCATACACATTTGGATCTTGTACTATGAGCAATGATACTTATATGTATTTATCATCAGGAAGTTGCAATACAACTAGCATTACATACAATGATGATGCTTGTGGTACGCAATCCACAATCACTTACTCTCTTACTGCTGGCAATACGTACTATTTGCTGTTAGAGGCATATTCTGGAAACCTAGGTGCATACACAATTGATGTTACTGCACCTTCTGCTGGTATTACTTTAGCATGTGGAAATTTTAACGCTGGTAACTTAAACCTAACAACTTCATGGCAAAACGCATCGTATTCTGCTGGGACTATACCATATTGGTCTTTTACGGCAACTGCTGGGGATGTATGCTCTTTTAGTTTATGTTCCAATTCTGAGGATTCATATTTAAGAATATATAATTCCAGTGCAACGCTATTAACGTCAAATGATGATGGTGGCCCATATTGCACTGGATCACCAGCTTCATTAGATTGGACATGTTCTACAACGGGTACATATTATGTTACTGCTTCTCATTATAGTTGTAGTGCTTTTACGAATAGTGGTAGCATGGCTTATAGAAAGGCAGGTGCCTCTACCCCATGTTCTGAGGCAATTAATATCCCTTCTGCACCAGTTAATAATCAATCTGTGGTTTGTACAAGTACATCGGCTCCTGGAAATCTTAGTTCAGCGAATGTTACTTCGGGTTGTGGAGGTGCGTCAACTTCTTATATGGGTGGTCAAGAAGCATTATATACATATACTCCAACAACCTCTGGAACACATACTATTAGTTACAATGGACAATCTTGGAGTGCCATTTTCGTTTATAGCGGAGCTTGTCCTGCTTCTGGGGGAACCTGTGTCGGAGGAGTTAGCGGTAGTGGCACTTCACAAAGCATAGATGTTATTATGACAGCTGGGACTCTTTATTATATTTGGTTTGATACATATCCAAGCCCTTATAGTCCATGTCCTGGAACTTTTTCTCTTACCCCACCTAGTGCACCTGGTTCAAATATTAATATGTCTAATGGTTCTACTACCATAATTTGTGGCAATACCTATAACTTCTACGACTCAGGAGGCGCAAGTAGTGAATATACAAATTCGCAAAATCTTACACATACATTTACTTCAAGCAACGGTTCTCCATTGACAATAACGTTTACTTCGTTTAATACAGAATCTAGCTGGGATAAAATGACTATTTATAATGGAGTTGGTACAGGTGGTACTATTTTATTAAATGCCTATTCTGGAACAACTATACCTGCTTCCGTAACTTCTACGGGTTCAAGCTTAACGGTTCTATTTACTTCTGATGGTAGCAATACACGAGCAGGCTGGGTAGCAACAGTAACCTGTTCAAGTGTTACTGGTGGTTGTGGGTCAGCAACTCCAATGTCATGCGGTATTACATATTCAGGCAGCATTGCCTCATCAGATCCTAACACTATAAGTACTTGTGCAATACGAGCTGGTGGTGAAAGAGTGTATTCGTTTACTCCAACTACAACAGGTTCTCACACCTTTAATTATGCTCAGACAAGTGGAGACCCTGATTTCTTTTTAACAGACGTTTGTGGTGCTGCTGGTAGTTTTTGCGAAAGGACTAATGCTGACAGTGGTACAGATACCTATACAAGAAATTTGACAGCAGGAACTACATATTATCTTATAGTTCAAAATAACTCTGGAGCAAGTACTTTTACTGTTAGTGTAACATGTCCTGGTGCTACTGGTCCTTGTGGGTCAGCAATTACTCTGCAGTGTGGTGTTTCATCTACTGCAAATCTAACATCTTCAGGTGGGGCATGGACTAATTATACAGGTACAGGCTTAAGTTATAATGGTACAGAACAAGTTTGGAGTTTTACTGCACCCACAACAGGTTCTTACACTTTTAACGTAGCTCAAGGAGCAAATGATGCTGATTTCTTTTTAATGTCAGCATGTAGTAATACTTCAACAAATTTATCATCAGGTTATTGGTCTGGTTCAGGCAGTGGTACTACACATACAGTTACGCTAATAGCGGGTACGACTTATTATTTAATAGCGGATTTATATTCATCATCAGGTTCAACAACAGTTACGGTTAGTGTGACATGCCCAGGTGGTGGACCAGTTACTAATTGCGTTCACTCAATTTGTTTACATGATACTTATGGTGATGGCTGGAGCGGTGGGTCGGTAAGTGTAAGTGTTGGCGGAGTTACTGTTGTTAATTCACAAACATTAAGCTCTGGTTCTGGTCCAACTTGTTTTAATTTTAACGTAACCAATGGTCAGCCAATAAGTATTTCTTATTCTGCTGGCTCGTGGAGTTCAGAGAATTATTATCGAGTTTATAGTGGTGCTTCAGGTACTGGGTCATTATTATATGGCTCCCCGTCAGGTTCAACCCCTCCGTCTTTTCAAACTGTAACTGCAAACTGTTCATCTGTAACACCACCTCCAATTGACTGCGAAAGTTCTATGGCATTTTGCACAACTGATGCTTACACTTTTCCTGCTAGTACGGGTGTTCCTAGTTTGGGACAAGTAGGTTGTTTATATACTACTCCAAATCCTGCTTGGTACTGGATGGAAATTGCAGATCCTGGCCCTATAGATATTTTTATTTCTAGCGGTGCAGATGTTGACTATATAGCTTGGGGCCCCTTCTCTTCACTTGCTGTGGCATGTGCGTCAGATTTAATGTCAAACTCAGGTGTTTCTTGTTCATACTCAGCAGCTTCAACCGAAACCGCACATATCCCAAATGGTCAACCTGGAGAAGTTTATGTCCTATTAATAACTAATTATGCAAACGTTGCTACTAATATATCTTTTAGTCATTCAGGAGGTTCTGGAACAACAAATTGCGACATTGTAGCACCTCCAGTTAGCAATAATGGACCTCTTTGTGTCGGCGATAATCTGCAACTTTCAGTTAATTTCCCAGTTACAGGAGCAACATATAGTTGGACAGGGCCTAACGGTTTTACTTCATCTTTAATGAATCCGACAATCAATAATGTTACTACTGCTCATGCTGGAGTTTATTCTTTAGTTGTAACAGTTGGAGGTAATGTTAGCCTTCCTGAAAGTACAACTGTTGTAGTAAATCCTTGGGTAACACCCAATTTTGCAGCAGTTGGTTCTTATTGTTCAGGAGCAACAATTCCTGCATTGCCAACTACTTCAACCAATGGCGTAACTGGAACTTGGTCGCCCGCGATTAATAATACCGCGACTACTGCTTACACATTTACTCCAACAGCTGGACAATGTGCTTTAACACGGACTTTAACAATTATAATTACTCCAAATACAACTCCGACTTTTTCAGCAGTTGGCCCATATTGTTCAGGAGCTTTCGTTCCTTCATTGCCAACAACTTCTAATAATGGAGTAACCGGGACATGGTCGCCTGCAATAAACAATACTGCGACAACAGTTTATACATTTACACCATCTGGATCACAATGTGCAACAACAGCAACTTTGACAATTACAATTACTCCGAATGTAATTCCTACATTTGCAGCAGTTGGTCCATATTGTTCAGGAGATTTTATTTCTGCATTACCAACAACTTCCAATAATGGAGTAACCGGAACTTGGTCGCCTGCCATAAATAGTACAACTACAACAACTTACACATTTACTCCATCTGTATCTCAATGTGCTATAGCAACGACTTTGACAATTATAGTAAATCCCTCACCAACTATTTCAGATATCTCTGCAACACCTGCAACTATATGTTTAGGGGATGCAAGTAATTTAAATGCTACTTCTACAGGTAATAGCATAAACTGGTACACTCAGCCAACTGGTGGAACTACTATTGGAAGTAGTGCTAGTGGAAATAATTTTGCTGTTAGCCCAGGTTCGACAACAACATATTACGCTGAGGCTACTTCAGTAGGCGGTGTTGGTGGAACTCAAACTTTTAATTATACAGGCGGAGTCCAAACATGGACAGTACCGAATGGTGTAACTTCAATTTCAGTCGATGTTTATGGAGCACAGGGGGGAGCAGGTAGCTACTCAGGTGGTAAGGGTGGATATGCTACTGGAGATTTAGCTGTAACAACAGGGGAGGTGATTAATATTTATGTAGGACAAAGCCCATCGGGAATTTCTGCTGGTTGGAACGGCGGAGGAAGTAGCGGTGGTGGCAGTGGCGGTGGTGGTGGTGCCTCAGATATTAGAGTTGGAGGAACTTCTCTCAGTAATCGTATTATAGTTGCTGGCGGAGGAGGTGGTGGTGGCCATAACGGTTCCTCCGGTGGCACTACGTACACTGGTACAGTTGGTGGTTATGGAGGAGGTCTTGCAGGTCAAGATAGTCCTCCCGCTAATAGTGCTATTGGTTACGGTGGTACACAATCAGCAGGAGGTATTTCAGCTGGATGTCTCGAGATTGGAACTTTTGGATCACTTGGACAAGGTGGAAATGGAAATGTTAATTCCACTTTCTCTGATGGCTGGAGCGGCGGTGGTGGCGGTGGCTACTATGGCGGCGGTGGCGGTGCAACTTGTGGTGCTGGTTCCGGTGGTGGTGGTGGTTCAGGTTATATTGGTGGAGTTACTAGCGGTTCGATGTCTAATGATATGCGTTCAGGTAATGGACAAATATTGATTACTTATTCAGGCAGTACAGGTTGTACACAAACAACGCGTACTCCTGTAACTGTAACTGTAATGCCTGATATAACACCAACATTTACAGCAGTTGGTCCATATTGTTCAGGAGCCACAATTCCTGCATTACCAACTACTTCTAATAATGGAATAAGTGGAACATGGTCACCTGCAATTAATAATACGGCGACAACAACTTATACATTTACTCCAAATGGAGGCCAATGTGCAGCAACAACAACTTTGACAATTACAATTACTCCGAATGAAATTCCAACATTTACAGCAGTTGGTCCATATTGTTCAGGAGCTACAATTCCTGCATTACCAACTACTTCTAATAACGGAATATCTGGAACTTGGTCGCCTGCAATTAATAATACAACTACGACTGTTTACACTTTTACACCAGCAGCGGGACAATGTGCTTTAACGCAGACTTTAACAATTCCAATTACTCCAAATATAATTCCAACATTTGCAGCAGTTGGTCCATATTGTTCGGGTGCAACTATTCCAGCATTGTCAACTACTTCAACAAACGGAATAACTGGAACATGGTCACCTGCAATTAATAATACTGCAACTACTACTGTTTACACATTTACTCCAGCAGCTGGACAATGTGCTACGACAGCAACATTAACAATTGCAATTAATCCTAATATTACACCAACATTTGCAGCAGTAGGACCATTCTGTTCAGGCGCAACAATAGGAGCATTGCCAACAACTTCAATAAATGGATATACTGGAACTTGGTCGCCAGCAATTAATAATACTGCAACAACTGTTTATACGTTTACACCAACAGCTGGACAATGTGCGACAACAGCAAGTCTGACAATTACAATTAATGATAATCCGATTGCTACTGCTACCGGAAATAATTTAGATTGTAATGGAGACAACAGTGGTTCGATTGATGTTTCAATTAGTAATGGAACACCTAACTATTATATTGATTGGGTATCTGGGAATACGACTACTGCATTGAGCAACTATACTATTTCTAGTCTAAGTCAAGGCACTTATAATATTGCAGTTACAGACGCTAACGGCTGTACAGATGATGTAATTGTAACAATT
>JAQVPT010000178.1 GCA_028701945.1 Bacteroidales bacterium | reverse complement strand
AATCAAAGAAAATTATGCTATTTTCGGAATTAGTTTCAATCTTGCCGAGATGTGGTTTGTGAGAAGTAAATTTGATTAGATATTATTAAAATAAATTATAGAATTATGAAATTTAAAATCTTTTTACCAGTATTAATAATAGGACTTGTGATGAGCAGTCTTGTAAAGGCTCAAGATGTAAGTAAATATGGAGATGACCCAGAAGCTTGTGCAATAAAATTGTCAACTTATACAGAGTTTTTTAGACAAGATAATTATAAAGATGCCATGAATTCTTGGAGATGGTGTTTTATTAATTGTCCAGAGGCTACTAAAAATATTTATATACATGGTACTACAATTATCGAATATTTTATTGATAATGCTACTGACGATACTGTTAGAGAGGCTTATGTAGATACTCTGTTGATGGTATATGATAATCGAATAAAGTATTTTGGTCAAGAGGGAGTTTTGCTTGGTCGCAAAGGACTTGCTATGTTGAAATATCGTTCTAATGATGTGCAAGCTGCTTACGAAGTGTTTGAAAGGTCTTTCGAGTTACTCGAAAATAGCACTGAGTATTTTGCTTTGAAATATTACATGAATACTGCCGCATTTTTATTTGGTGGAGATTTTTTAACAAAAGAAAAAATTGTCGAAATATTTTCAAAAGTATCAACTGCGATAAACTTCCAGATTGACAATGAAAGCAATGAAAAGAAAAAAGAAACTTATATATCTACAGCCGAAGAGATTAAACAACTATTTGTAAATTCTGGTGCTGCTGACTGTGCTGCAATAATAAATGTATTTGAGCCTCAGTTTAATGCTGATCCACAAAATGTTGAGCTTGCTAAAGAAATTGTTGACTTATTAGATAGTGGAACTGGCGATGATTGTAAACTTGCTGACCTTTATATGAATGCAGCGGTGTTAGTTTATAATACAGAAAAATCTTCATCTTCGGCTCACTCAATTGCACAAGGGTATTTTAAAAGAAACGATAGCGGAAATGCAGAAAAGTATTATTTAGAAGCTATTAATCTTGAAAAAGACGATAGTAAAAAAGCAGATATGTATTACGAACTTGGATTACTTTATTATAATCTGGTGAAAAATTATCCTGCTGCTCGCTCTGCTGCACGTGGTGCCTTGGCAATTGATCCAAACTACGGAAAAGCTTATATGTTAATTGGAAGGGTATATGCTGCAACTGGTGGATGTGGAGAAACAGCTTTTGAAAAGAAATCAATAAACTGGTTAATTGTTGATCAGTTTATTAAAGCTAAAAATGTATCCAGCGATGCAGACGTTGCAAAAGATGCTAATGAACTTATTGGAAGATACTCATCGCGTTTCCCAACTCTCGAAGAGGTGTTTTGGTTAAATTTGAGCGAGGGACAGACTGTAACAATTGGTTGCTGGATTAACGAAACGACAACTATTAGATGTACACAATAGTGTCAACAAAAACAAATAGTATTATAAATATCGTGCTGGTCTTTTTGACCAGCACGATATTCTTTTGTTGTCAAAACGATATTGAAGAAGTTAATAAACTTACTGTCTCAAATGATAGACCATCTTTTCAGGTTATTGATTTGGAAACTAGTTTTAGCGATTCTGGGCAAATAAAAGTGAAAATTTATGCTCCCGAACTTGTAAGATACGAAAGAGGAGAGGTGCAGTACGATGAATATCCCACTGGTGTTAATGTGGAGTTTTATAATTCATTAATGGAAATTACTGGCACTTTGAGATGTAATTATGCTCGCTACCTTATTAGAGAAGAGGTTTGGGAAGCGAAATCGGATGTGGAAGTTAATAATACTGCGGAAAAGGAACGAATTAATACAGAGTTGCTTTATTGGGATATGAAGAAGGAACTTATATACTCTGATAAGTTTGTGAGAATAACAACAGCCGAGGAAATTCTGTTCGGCGAAGGTTTTGAATCAAATCAGAATTTTTCAAAATGGAAAATTCTGAAACCAACAGGAACTATAAACGTAAAAGATGATTAAAAAGAATTTTTTTGTAATTATTGAAGTTGCATGGATATTAATGGCAATGTTTTGCTTAGGGATGGGTATTTATTATAATCTTAAAATTGGAATCAATAAAGCGTGGATGCTATACTCCCTAAGTGTTATTAGTTTAGGTATGTTTGCTGTTAGACGTATGCAAAGAATTAATAATGAAAAAAGAAATAACAGGAATAAGTAATGGATTGGATTATAATTATTATTTCAGTAGTTTTTTCGGCGTTCTTTTCAGGGATGGAAATTGCTTTTATATCCTCAAATAAATTGCGCTTGGAGCTTGCCTCAAAAGAGTTGGGGATTAGGTCAAGAATATTGACGGTTTTTAATAATAATCAATCTCAATTTATTTCTGCAATGTTGGTTGGCAATAATTTAGTGCTTGTTATTTATGGAATTTTTATGGCTAAAATATTACAAGCACCAATCGAAAGTTTTGTCAATAATGAAGTTTATGTTTTGATTATACAGACGGTTTTATCAACTCTATTTATTCTAGTTTTTGCTGAATTTTTGCCGAAAACCCTTTTTAGAATTATTAGTAATACAGCACTTACCACATTTTCAATACCATTGATTTTCTTTTATTATCTTTTTTATCCAGTAGTTGTATTTTCCATGTGGATTTCTAGTTTTTTCATGAGTTTTTTTATTAGTGAAAATCTCGACAAGTCGCAAAAAGAAAAAGCTTTTGGTAAAATAGACATTGATGAAATAATTGATAAAAGTACAAAAGATAGTGAAAGAAGTAAGGAATCACATGATTTAAAGATTTTTCAAAATGCTATGGATTTTTCATCAGTCAAACTTCGCGAATGTATTGTCCCACGTAATGAAATACAAGCGGTATCAATTAACATGGAGATAAGTGATCTCAAAGAAAAATTTATAGAAACAGGTCACTCAAATCTTCTTGTTTACAGAGATAATTATGACGAAATTACCGGATATGTTAATGTTAAAGACATTTTTAAAAACCCTCAGAAATTGCGAAATGCTGTACGTCAAGTAATGATTGTTCCTGAAACAATGTCTGCAAAAAAATTGTTTGATCAACTTATTAAGAGTAAAAAAAGTCTTGCTATTGTAGTTGATGAGTTTGGAAGTACTTCGGGAATGGTTACAGTAGAGGATATTCTCGAAGAAATTTTTGGAGAGTTCGAAGATGAACATGATACTCCAGAAACTAATGTTGCTGTTGATGCTGATGGTAACTATATTATGAGTGGTAGGCAAGAACTTGATGATTTTAATGAAGCGTTTGGTTTTGAGCTAACAGAATCAGATGATTATGAAACTATTGCAGGTTATATTTTATATCACCATGGTAGTTTTCCTTATCAGTCAGAAATTATTAATATTAAAGATTCTCGAAATTATAAATTTAAGATTTTGAAAATCCAAGATACAAAAATAGAAAAGGTAATGCTGTTTGATGAGTAGAGTAGGAACCACAAGTTATAGGCGTGTGCGAAATTGTAAAAACACGTTTTGAACGTGAGCGTCCCTTTTTCTTATCTTTTCTTGTCAAAAAAATCCGTCATCAATGCAGAGCATTCTTCTGCCATTATTCCTTTGATAATATTTGTTTTCGGGTGTAATATTTTTTCGCTAAAACAGGAAAATCCTTTCTTGTTATCACTCGCTCCGTAAACAATATTTGATATCTGTGACCATGCTAATGCACCGGCACACATTACACACGGCTCTAATGTTACGTATATAGTGCAATCAGTAAGATATTTAGCTCCTAAGCTGTTAGCTGCTGCTGTGATTGCTAATATTTCGGCATGTGCAGTAACGTCATTTAGCATTTCGGTTTGGTTATGTGCTCGTGCAATAAGTTTATTTTTGCAAACGATAATAGCACCTACTGGAATTTCGCCTTCATCGGCTGCTTTTTGTGCTTCTAGTAGAGCCATTTTCATAAATATTTTATGCTCCATAATGTAGTTTTTTAATTTTACTTTTGTCTTTGCATTCAATAATTAGATTATTTATATGTTTCCCAGAAACTGGCGAACAAAAATTAGGACTAATCTCTTTTATTGGTAAAAGTACAAATAATCTGTCTTCAATTTTAGGGTGCGGGATTTCAAGGTTTTGAGTTTTTATTACTTTATTCCCATAATATAAAATGTCGATATCCATTGTTCTGCCTTGATAACCACTAGATGTCCTGATTCTTTTCATTTTATTTTCGATATTTAATACAATTTGCAAAATATCTTTAACAAGCATATCTGTTTTTAGTGCAATCACAACATTTGTAAAATATTTAGCATGTTCAAAACCCCAAGGTTCTGATAAATAAACTGATGATATTTTATCAGGTCTTACAATATCTTTTGTGATATGATTGATTGCAGAATTAATGTTTTCTAATCTGTTTCCTAAGTTTCCGCCTATACCGAGATAAATAGTTTCCAATTTTTTAAAATTTCAGTTTTAATGATAACTTCTATTACTTTTACTTTTTTAAATGTTTTTTATTATGTTCTTATTCCTTCCGTACAGTTTTTACACATTTCTATTTTATTTCGCTGCAAAAATACATTTTTTATAAATCTTTGATAATTATTTCCATTTCGAATATCGTTCATAGATTTGTTTTTAATATCACCCATAATGAAATTAGCGTCTTTGTCAAAGCAACATGGAACTAGTTTCCCATCCCAGGTGATTACTGAGCCAAAAATAATCCGTCTGCACGAATTAGGCAATTTAGAATTTATTTCAAATTTATCTCCATTCACAATATATCTTGAATATTTAGAATTATTGGGAAGCAAATCAATTTGATTTTTAGAGTAAATTTGTGCGGTTTTTAAACTGATTTTATCAATTTTATATTTATTTTTTAGTTTATATAACTGCTCTATTTCGTGTTCGTTATGCTTGAAAACAAGAAATTGCAACTCAATGTATGGACGTTCTTTTTTATTTAGTTGTGATAATGCTTCAAGTCCTTGATAAACTTTTTTAATATCGCCATTTACTCTATATTTATTATAAGTTTCTTGTTCTATTCCGTCGAGAGAAACAATAATTCTATCAGGTTTAGAATTTTTAATTATGTCGATATTAGTGTGTATTGTATGTCCATTTGTTGAAAACTCAGTGAAGATTTTGTGTTTTTTTGCAAAACTTATCATTTTGCCAAGTTGTTCATGTAACAAAGGTTCTCCTTGAAAATGGAGTATTATATTGACTAAATGTTTTTTGTTTTGCTGAATTAGATTTTTAAATAACTCAAGGTCTGCAAAACCTTTGTCTCTTGTTAATAAGCCTGTGCCAGAGGGACATGCAGCACATTTTAAATTGCAATAGTTTGTTGGTTCAAATGTTATAAATGATGGAGGTGGAAGAGGCTTATTTACTTTTGAGCCATTATTTTGTTTAATTTTTTTTGTTTTTAAATTACGATAGTAAAACGATAAATTAATAAGATTTATTAATTTTCTAATTGTTAGATATTTTATAATTTTAAAGCGATTCAATTTGTCAAATTTATTGTTGCAAGCTACTAAAAAAAGGCGGTTCTGTCGCAAGTTTAATGGTTAATTATTTCTTGCAAATGAAACTTTTTAGTAAGTAATTTTAGCAATATTTAATTTATAATGAGACCGATTTGTGTAGTTAAAAGGCGTATTGGTTTCATATAAACATACGATTTGATTATTTTTTTGAATTAAAAATTATAATCCGTACTTACAGGATGTCATCGGTGTTTGGTTAATTAATTAGTGCTCGAAAGAAAACTACTACTTTTTGTGTCTTTGATAAGAAAGCGTCAAAGATAAGGCTTTATTCACCATAATATTATTATTTTAATGGTGGTCATGAGCTCCTTTCAGTCGGTTCGAAGTTTCTGAAACTAAGGAGTTTACTTTACGTAAATGACTGTTTCAGAAATGAGAGTAATTCAGTATTTGACGTTTTCTTGCAAAGACTAATTAGAAGTTTCGTATCTGATTATAATAATACAGACTTGCAGCTTATTTTTAAACGCTCTTTCAGCCTTAGTAGTAAAAAACTATATCAGGCTGAAAGTCTGATATTATTTAAAAATGAGGCAACGCCTCATTCTTCTGACCCAACTTTGATAAACGCCCTGACGGGGCAACTTATATTTTTTTATCAATATCTGCACAAACTTTAGCTTCCCGACTTACGAGTAAAACGCTACATGTAAATTTAAGTGCATATCCGTTTTTGTATTCAAACGAAATTTGATTTTCTGACTATTGTGGAATCATTTAGGCAATAAAAAGTATATGCATTTTAATTAATTAAGAAAGATTTAATAATATTAGTTTGTTATAAAACATAAAAATTGTAATTTTGTCAGAAAATAACAAATAATGAAGACAGAAGAAAGTTTCAAAGAATTATTATTTAACTCTCCAGAGTCTGTTTTTTACAACATTTCCAAAGACGACAAAGAGTATTTGTTGAAGAACACAGAATGCCGATCATATAAGAAAAATGAATTAGTTTTTTTGGAGAACACAAAGCCTTCGGGGCTTATATGTTTGTCGGAAGGCAAAGTTAAAATTTTTAAGGAAGGAGCAGGAGGTAGAGATCAGATTATTCGCTTATCACGACCCGGTGGCTTTATTGGATATCGAGCTCTTTTTGCAGGGCAAAATTATCACGCCTCAGCAGTTTCGATTGAAGTTTCCATAGCCTGTACTATTGAGAAGAATGCACTTTTTTCTGTTATGAAGAATGATCCCAATCTTTCGTTCGCAATGTTAAGCTCACTTGCAACCGAGTTAGGAGTATCAAATATGCGTACGGTTAGTCTTACACAAAAGCATATTCGAGGTCGCCTCGCAGAGTCTCTTTTATTTCTTATCGAAACTTATGGCTATTTTGATGATGGACTTACTATTAAAGCTTTATTGTCGAGAGAAGATATTGCAAGCCTTAGCAATATGACTACAAGTAATGCAATACGAACTTTGTCAACATTCGCACAAGAAGGTGTTATAGCTCTTGAGGGTCGGAGAATCAAAGTTGTCGAAATTAAAATGCTTCAAAAAATATCTAATATTGGTTGATATTTGAGTTGTGAATTAATTCTTGTAATTTGGCAATGTTGGGTTTCGATGGATTCAGAGTTTACCGAAAAGACAAATTTCAACAAGTATTTTAATATCTTTGATAGCGTATATAGAAATTGAGTTGGTTTTTGAGAAGTGTTTACTATATTTGTATGAAATTTTTAAAAACAGGCTTATGATTATCTCTATGACAGGCTTTGGCCGCGAAGTATTGGAGTATAAAAATAAAAAAATCAGTATTGACGTAAAATCACTGAATTCTAAAACCACTGATATTAATACCCGCATTCCGGGCTATTATAAAGAAAAAGAACTTGAAATCCGAAAACTTATTTCTGGAGAACTCAAAAGAGGGAAAATTGACTTTTGTATGTTTGTTGAACTTAACGGAAGTGAGAATCCTA
>JAQVPT010000177.1 GCA_028701945.1 Bacteroidales bacterium | reverse complement strand
TAACAGGGTCAATAGTTAAAGTATTTGTAGTAGCACCAGAAATTGTGCCGCCATCAACTAAATCAACTAAACCAATTCTCCACTGATATGTTAAATCTGTTCCTGTTGCAGTTACGGTAAAACTTACCGGACTTCCAACACATGATAATTTATCAGTTGGTTGTACTGTAATCATTGGAGCTTCTCCTAAATCTAAAGCAACATCATTTGAAATTGCATCTGGTAAACATGTACCTGAAACAACTACATTATAATTGTTTGCGATGTCTGTTAAACTGACAGGATCAATAGTTAAGGTATTTGTAGTAGCACCAGAAATTGTGCCGCCGTCAACCAAATCAACTAAACCAAGTCTCCACTGATATGTTAAATCTGTTCCTGTTGCAGTTACGTTAAAACTTACTGGACTTCCTACACATGCAGATTGGTCGGTTGGTTGTACTGTAATAATTGGAGCTTCTCCTAAATCTAAAGAAACATCATTTGAAATTGCATCAGGCAAACATAATCCTGAAACAACAACATTATAATTGTTTGCGATGTCAGTTAAACTGGCTGGATCAATTGTTAAAGTATTTGTAGTTGCACCAGAAATTGTGCCGCCATCAACTAAATCAACTAAACCAATTCTCCACTGATATGTTAAATCTGTTCCTGTTGCAGTTACGGTAAAACTTACTGGACTTCCTACACATGCAGATTGGTCGGTTGGTTGCACTGTAGTAATTGGAGCTTCTCCTAAATCTAAAGAAACATTATTTGAGATTGCATCGGGCAAACATGTACCTGAAACAACTACATTATAATCTAAAGCGATGTCCGTTAAACTAACAGGGTCAATAGTTAAAGTATTTGTAGTAGCACCAGAAATTGTACCAGCATCAACTAAATCAACTAAACCAATTCTCCACTGATATGTTAAATCTGTTCCTGTTGCAGTTACGGTAAAACTTACCGGACTTCCAACACATGATAATTTATCAGTTGGTTGTACTGTAATCATTGGAGCTTCTCCTAAATCTAAAGCAACATCATTTGAAATTGCATCAGGCAAACATAATCCTGAGACAACAACATTATAATCTAAAGCAAAGTCTGTTAAACTAACAGGATCAATAGTTAAGGTATTTGTAGTAGCACCAGAAATTGTGCCGCCATCAACTAAATCAACTAAACCAATTCTCCACTGATATGTTAAATCTGTTCCTGTTGCTGTTACGGTAAAACTTACCGGACTTCCAACACATGATGATTGATCTGTTGGTTGTATTGTGATAATTGGAGCTTCTCCTAAATCTAAAGAAACATCATTTGAAATTGCATCAGGCAATAAGCTTCCTGATACAACAATATTGTAATCTAAAGCAACATCTGTTAAACTAACAGGATTAATAGTTAAAGTATTTGTAGTAGCACCAGAAATATTACCACCATCAACTAAATCAACTGAACCAATTCTCCATTGATATGTTAAATCTGTTCCTGTTGCAATAACCGAAAAAGTCGCTTCATCTCCATCACAAACAATTTGATTAAGAGGTTGTGTTATAATTTCAGGAGAGGAGGTAGTTATACATCCAGGAGGCATTATTGCAGTTATTGCGGCAGTTTCTATTGCACCCGTAGTTGTTAATGCTCTTCCATTTATTGTAGTTCCAGTATTCAAATTCATAGCACCATTATTACAAATAATAGTTCCATTAAAAATTGAATAATCATTTATAGTTACTTCTCCATTAACTAACCAATAAACATTTTCAGGTTTTGTTCCATTAGTTAATAGAACTTTTGAATATGTACTGGTTGCAAATGCTCCATAAGTTTTAATAACAAAAACAGCATCGGGATTACCCATTGCATTTAAGTAAACTGTATCTGTAAAAGTTACAGCACCATTCATAAGATAAGTATGAGGTGTTAAAACCAAATTATTTCCAAATTGAGCAGGATATAATAATTCGATATCTTCAGCTAAAGTATTTACATAAGTATAACCGTTTAAAAGATCTGCGGCAGCAGCAGCTGTCGATCCATCCGGAATAGGATGAATAGCTCCAGTTACTAAAAGAGGGTCAAATCCTGATGTTAAACCCACATTGGTTCCAACATCACCAGTTACATAAGTTATTCCAGCATTTGTTACTGGACCGTCTGAAGAAAATATTGTATAGCAAAGTGCGGATACTAAATCAGGACCCATAGGACCTGTTAAAGTCGGACTACCACAACCAACTGGCGTATAGGCCATTACACCATCAAGTGTAACCGCTCCTGCAATAGAAAGCGCTCTTCCTTCAAGCGTATCACCTGTATTCATATTTATTGCAGCATTATTTGCAATGATGGTTCCTTTCATAGATGTTCCAGAAGCCATATCTACAAGTCCTTCAACTTTCCAAAATACATTACATGCCAATGCACCATTAACTAATTCAACTTTTGAGTTTGCACCTGTCGAAAGAGGTCCCTCAATTTGAAAAATAAATACTGCATTTGGATCTCCTCCTGCATCCAAACTAAGGAGTCCGTTCAATGTTGTTGCTTCGTTTATAAAATATACACCTGAAACAAGCGTACTGCCACCTCCCAAAGAATTTGACGGGAAAAATGTAGGAGTTTCACTATTAAGCTCTCCATAGGCAATTAATAAATCGGTAGCACATTGTGAACTTAAAGCATCACCCGTATAAGTCATAACTCCATTCACATTTCCAAAACCTGTTACGGCACCATTATTCGTTCCTACATTACCTGTAATTTGAGAAATACCTGTATTAGATACAGCACCAACAGTTGTAAAAAGCACAAAATCAGAAGCAATGCCAAGATTAGGAGCTGTTTGACCAAATGTAAAACCTGATATTAATAATAACGCAAATGCGATTACTAAATTTTTAAAATTCTTTTTCATAATTGTTTTATTACATAATTTATTTGATATTGCAAATTTACCTCTTTACCATAGTGCAAGCATTACACAATTACAGAAATAAGTTACATCATTTTTACTTATTCTTTTTCTATTAACAGTAAGATTATCTAACACAAAGGCTTTTTAATGTTTAATTATTGTACTATCGTTTTTTGCGTTTTTTTAATATAGATTTGATTTCTATGATTGGCGGCATAGTATCTCCGAGTAAAAATCCCCAAGGTTTAAGAGGTTCTATATGGTCAAAAATTAATTTGATTATTGCCAAAATCGGGATTGCCAGAAACATTCCTGAAATACCCCATAAAGCATTACCAGCTATTACAACCATTATTGTGAAAAGGGCATTTATTTTGACTTTTGAAGCCATGATTTTTGGCACAACTATATTATTGTCTAATAATTGAATCACGTAATAACCTATCATCACATAAACAGCATACCAAGCAGTATCCTTAGTCGCTAACGCAACCATCATAGGTAAAGCAACTGCAACTAAACCTCCCAAATAAGGTATCAAGTTTAATAGTCCACCTATAATTCCAAGTAAAAAAGCATATTCAATGCCCAAAACTAATAAGAATGTAACATTGAGTGCCGAGACAATTCCAATTTCAATTATTAATCCAGTAAGATAGCCTTGCACTAAAGTTTTAATCTTAATCATAACCTCGCTAAGTTTTGGCAGATTATCCTTTCCGAACAACTTCTTAATGAATTCACTCAAAATAGGCTCATAATACAAAATAGCAAATATATAAACAGGTATCAAAAACACAATTATCAATGTATTGCCTACAGACAGTAAAGTCTTTCCGATTTCTGATCCGTAATTACTAATAAATTCTTTTTTTGCACTTGCAATTTGTTCATGTATAATTCCAGGATTTATATTGGACTTTTGAGAAAACCAAGCTAAAAATTGATTTATAGTTTCGGAAACACTGTCAACAATCGCAGGCAATGATTTGGAAAACAAACTTGCTTGAGAAATGAGAAAAAACAAAACTCCTGCAATAAGTAATATAGTTGCTGTGAGTGTAATAATTATTGCTAAAATTCTATTAAACCTATGCTTCACTAAAAACTTTACCACGGGTTGTAATAAAATTGCAATTATCAAAGCAAAAACAAGAGGGATTATAATGTTTGCGGCAAAATATAGAATACTTATTAAGGCAATAATTCCAATAAGAATTACAGTCATTTTGGCATAAACCGGTAACTTTAGGACTTTATCAGTAAAAAATGACTTCACTCTAATCTTGCTTTTTAAATACGTTTAAGTAAATATATTGGCTAATTGATTTGAATGTTTCCATATTATTAGTGCGAATGCTTGTTAAACCAGACTTAAGTAGAGTTCCTAGAATTTTGCGAAACATATTGCTCTGCTCTCCACCAGAAACTTTACCAGTAATATATTCTGAGAAAATCTGGAATGCAGATTTTAACATTTTATCAATAATAACCGGCGATGCTGTACTGTCCTCTAATACATTAGTTAAGAGGTTAAGGGGATTAAATTTTTCTATGGCTTCGACAGCCTCAACTTTTAATAATATCCCTTTTTCTTGCTGTTCAAGTTCAAGTTTTTGAATTGCAGCCATTAATTGCTCGGAAGTGTTAATATTTTGCATAATATTTTATTTTAGCACATTTTTAATTATCAAATTGCGGAAACATTTTCTCATCCACTTACGCAGGAAAATATGAATAAAAAGTGCCAAGACAAGATAAAATGCTGCAACAATAAAGAAACCAGCATTTAAAGAACCAAGTATTTCACCAAGCCAGAATGCTAAGCCTAGATTTGCAAAAAGTACAGCAAAACAGATTATTGCTGGACCAATAGAGTTCGAAATTGTTGATGACAACACTTCTGATGATTTATATAGAGCTTTTAACGTAACCAAGATTAAACTGGTTTGTCCGTAATCTTTTGCTCGATCAACCAGAGTTTCAAATTGTTTTGGGTTTTCTTCCATAATTTTTTTATTTATTCGAAATTTGTGCAACAATATCTTTAGAGTTTGAATTGTTCCTTATTGAGGTTATCACAAAGATACAATCATTAACAGCAGTCAAATTGAATTTTACATTCTCAGTCAATACTGCTACATCATTTTTTCCCAGCCTCTTAACTTTGTTGCTAGAACTTAAGTTTAAAACTCCTCCAAAAATGTTTAATATTACAGCTTTACCAGCCTGAAAAGAATTTAACGAAGTACCCTTAAAAATTGAAACAATAGCAATTTTTATAGTATTATCACATTTAAGATTTAGAAAACAAAATGGTTTTTGAACTGAATTTATTTTTTGATTAAGTTTTTTGTTTAAATCTGATAGTTTATACTCACTTAAATCTTCCACTACAGCGGCAAAATCGCTTGTTAATACATTTTTTGTAATAAATACTTGTTCTTGCATTTGGATAAATGTTTTGTTGTAATTGCCCCAATATCCTGTCATTATGTTACTTAGGATGTGCAATTTTTAAGTTTACACAAACCTTTTGCAATCTTAATGACAGGGCATTTTGGCAAAATGTTAATTAAAAATTACTTTTTTGCTTTTTCTGTTTTTTTATGACCTTTGTCAACAAAATCAGAAACACCTTCTTTTACATCTTCATATTTTTCAGAAACGTTGTCAACAAATTCATCGAATTTGTCTTTTACTGCATCTTTGTACTCTTCGCCTTTTTTAGCGATTCTGTGTCTAGTTTTAGAACCTTTTGCTGGTGCAAATAAGATTCCTAATGTTGCACCTACGGCTGCACCTGCTAAAACTCCTAATAAAATTTTCCCTGTGTTCATAATACTTGTTTTTATAATAATTAATACTTGTTTGATATTTACGTTTTTCTTTTATAATAGATTAAATTTTGGTTCTGTTGCGACCTCTGATTAATCTTAGCGAAACTGTTATTATTGCAATAACTAAGAGGATATGTATGAGCGAACTTGCACTATAAACATAATATCCGATAGCCCAAAGAATGACCAAAATTATTGCAACTAAATAAAGTAAATTATTCATAATGTTTTTTTAAGTTATTGTAAATTACAATTCCGAAATTATTTTATTTAACTCTTCTTTTGTTTTGCCTAGTTTAATCTGAAGCTTTCCATACATTTCTTCTTTTTTACCTTCTTTGAACATTAAGTCATCGTCAGTTAAATTTGCAAATTGTTGTTTTAGCTTTCCTTTAAGTTCGTTCCAGTTGCCTTTTATTTCTAAAGTATCCATTTTTTTTTAATTTTAATTGTCTTTATTTTTCATTACAAATATAAGTCTATCTCTTTGCGAAAGCGTTACACAATTCCTTTAAAGACTTACATAATTTGTTTCTATATGCATATCAATAAAAAAAGAGAAACTTGACATTAACAGGTTTCTCTTTTTGCATAATAGCTAGTGTTTATCGACAAATTGTTAATCTAATCTGTGTTACTGGCAGTTAAATTTTTAAATGTCTCAACAATACTTTTCATATCTCGATTGATTTCTTCCTTAAAAATTTCCCATGTTGAAATGTCTTTATTTTCTTCATACACACCAATTCTTGATCTGATTTTATTATTTTCCGCTTTAAGCTTATTAACTTTATCTATATAATCTTTGTTGTAGCCTTTTTTGTTTAGTGAGATGGCTTTTTCTAGACCTTCAATCTGACTATCATTAATAGCAATTTGCAACATGCATTCTGACTTATACTCAGCCCACTCTTTTTCCATTTTTTCTTCAGCCAACTTTTGTTCTGCAATTTCAAGCTCTCTATTAGCATCTTCTACTTTCTGTTTCGCCTCAAGCATTTTTTGTTGGTCCGAATTACATCCTGTACTTAGTACTCCTGCAATCATAACTGATATAATGGCAAGAATTAACATTGTTTTTTTCATATTTGTTTAATTTATTAGTTATTTAACTTACTCGTTTATTTCCTCTAATTAATCTTAATAATACTGCAATAGCAGCTATTACAAGAAGAATATGAATTATACCTGTTGCATTATATCCAAGAAATCCAATTGCCCAGGCAATAATTAATATTACAGCTATTATATATAGAATGTTTCCCATAATTTTTATTTTTATATGTTATTGTTTTCTAATTTATTGTCTTCTGTTTTTTTCACATAAAACTCTTTACCTCTGATAACACGAATTAAAATTGGAAAAAATGCAATTACAAGTAATATATGTATCATATACCCAGCATCGTACATAAAAAAAGCAGTACCCCAGATGACAAAAAGAATTAAGGTAAAAACGTATGTAAGATTATTCTTCATAATTTTAATTATTTGTTTTAAAAAATAGACCTATAAAAACTATTCTGTTGTATTAGTATTCTTCATAAAAAAATCCAACTTAAGTTTTCACAGGTCTATACTTTTCAATTTGCATTTTTCAATCTCACACTACTTATTAAAACTTATACCCAACACCTAATTGGGTGCAAAGATTTTTATGTGAAAACAGAGTTCAAGCTTTGGAACTAAAAAAAGTAAAGTAACAATTTGTGATTTTTTGTGAGTTCTGTTGTAAAGATTTTTGCTTTGAATATATGATTATTGCAATTAATATCTAAACAAAAAC
>JAQVPT010000176.1 GCA_028701945.1 Bacteroidales bacterium | reverse complement strand
ACGGAATTACCCGTATGCCGGTTTAGCAAACCGGTGGTTTCAGCCACTCACCCACCTCTCCATTTACTTGAGGTTTCAGCCTCCCGATTATTATCGGGGCACCCACCTCTCCATTTACTTGAGGTTTTGGTCTTAATAGCAAATATTTATTAAGAACTCAACTTCATTTTTAAGGCTCACAAAAATAATAATTCTTTTATTATTGCAAAAAGAAATAGTTAGATAATAAATTAATTTCGTGATTAACTCATATTGATTATTTTTGAGCTATGAGAAAAATAATTGTTATAGCATGTTTAGTATTTATTTGTTTATCTGTTGTGGGGCAAGTAAGAATTGGACTTTTAAAATACTCCGGTGGAGGCGACTGGTATGCAAATCCTACTAGTTTACCAAATCTTATAGAATATTGCAATAACGACTTGGGGATGAATATAGAGAAAGATTATGTAACTGTTGAGCCTAGTAGTAATGACATGTTTAATTGTACTATGATCCATATGACAGGACATGGAAATGTAATTTTCTCAGATTTTGAAATTGAAAATCTTAGAACTTATTTATTAGGAGGAGGGTTTTTACATATTGATGACAATTATGGTATGGATCAATATGTAAGAAGAGAAATTAAAAAGCTTTTCCCTGATAAGGAACTAATAGAATTGACATTTGATCATAAAATATATCATCAGAAATATACATTTAAAGATGGTTTGCCAAAAATTCACGAACATGATAATAAACCCCCACAGGGTTTTGGAATTATACATGAAGGAAGACTATTGTTGTTTTATACTTACGAAACCGATCTTGGAGATGGTTGGGAAGATGCTTCAGTTCATAATAATTCTGAGGAAACAAGATTAAAAGCATTAAGGATGGGAGCTAATATTATTAGTTTTATTTGTTCTCAATAAAATTGAAACTTTTGATTCTTAATAGGTAGGTGTAAGTGTTTATATAATATTGTAATATACAAAGCAACCATAGAAATTTAATTGCGTTAAAAAGATGTAAAATTTTTGTTAAAGTTTCCATAAAATAACTATTTTTGAACAGGAGATTGTGAATATAATTTAGGAAATTAATGAATAATGAGAAATTGTTTTTGTAATATGTTGTATAACAGCAATAAGCATGTGGTATTTGATTTAATCAATTTTAATGTTCTTTAATTTTTGATAAGAGTTTTTGCACTTTTGTTATTTAGAAACTATATAAATTAAGTTTAAACATGAAAAACTTATTTACTTCGATATTTATTTATATCATACTATTGTTAAGTTTTGGGGCTTATCATAATGCTGCATTTTCACAATGTACAAACTGTGGTAACCAATACCCTAGTGGCACATATACTACTACAAGTGCTACATGGACTACAATTACTTCTTGTATTTATGGTAGTGAATGGAATATAGAAAACCTTTCTACAGGCTATATTTATCAGTGGCGATCGAATGCTGCCAGTTTTGATTCTCAATTGACCTTATATCCTAGTGCAACTTGTGGTGGAACAAGTTTAGCATATAATGATGATTGCTCTTATAATACAGGTTATACGAATGATGGTCTAATTGCATATACCCCTGGCACAACTTCTGTACGCTTACTGGTTAGTAAATTTTATTGCACATCATATACATCATGTTCATATCTTTATTGGAGAGCTATTCCCCGTACGCCAACTATAGTAGGAAATACAAGTGTCTGTAATGGTAGTTCTGTAACACTTTCGGCAGGGAATGTTACTGCTGCTCAAAACGATGATTATATGAATATTCAGTGGGGTACAACTTCTGGAGGTACGCAAATTAGTTCTGATGCACATTCTATTACTGTTTCGCCTACTACTACCACTACGTACTATATGAGATATCAAGTTTTAGCATGTGGAACTCCCGGAATTCAATATTCTTATGTTGCAAGCCGTACAGTTACAGTAGTAACACCTCCGACAGCACCAACGGGAATTACTGGTAATACGACAATTTGCGTTGGGGAGTCAACTACTCTTACTGCGTCTGGAGGTACTTCCGGGGGTGGAGCTTCATACCAATGGTATGCAGGTGGCTGTGGCAATGGTGCTGTGTTAGGAACGGGGTCTTCTATTTCAGTTTCTCCGTCTTCCACAACAACATATTACGTAAGACGTGTAGGAAATTATCCATGTGGAAGTACTGTAACAGCTTGTGCTAGTACAACTGTTACGGTTCAAACCAATTCAGTTGCACCAACCTCAATAAATGCCGTTGTAAATCCATAATTAACCATGAAGATCTGTCTTATGAAAAAATATAAAGTAAAATATTTGCAAAAAAGGGGTAAAATGAAAAATATATTTCCTGTTTTAAAACAATCATTATTGAATTTGTCAATATTTTTATGTTTGAGTATAACTTTTCCTAGTTTATTAGTAGCTCAGAATAAAAATGTAGAACAGCAAAATCTAAATTCTGATAATAAACAAATTGGAACTGAGTACAATCTTGCTGATAATTTTGAAAACAGGGAAGAGTCAAATTATCCCGAATTAGATGCATATTTTGATAGTGAAGAGTATAGAAGTTTGCCGGATTCATCTGTATATATTCCCGAAATGATTTCTATAAGGGTAAGTGATGATAGGATAACACATTTATTAAATCAGGACGGAAGTATAATTAATCCTTTTCAAAAAAGTAAATCATTAAATAAATATCGAGATGGCGGAAATCAAATTGACAGAATTAATAATATTGTGCCTGATAATATTGATTTTGTTGAAATAGATGGTAAAGTTTATTATAGGTTATTTGTTACAGTTCAAAATCTTTCTAAATACTTCTCAGAAAGGGAATTAGATTTGAATAACTATCCTGGATTTTTACTATTAGAGATTAAAGAGGATATTAATCGTATTGCTGAAGAGTTCGCTCGAAATGGAGCAGATTCAGTAGTAGTTAAAAATGATAATATCATTAGGATATACAAGCCACAATCTGCATTGGATGCAAATCATCCGATTGAAAGCCAATACTTAATTCAAGAAAATTATCCCGGATATTTTACTTATGCAAGGCTAGAACCGTCAGTTTATTTACCATTAAAAAATAATTATCCTCAAAATGCTCAGGAGGTTAAATATAGAAGAACAACAAGTTCAAGACATTATTGGGGTGCTAATGGGGAAATTAATGCATATTTTACGGTTAGGCCTACATCTTATCCAATTTTGCCTGATAATATTGATTTAGAATTATTATCAGATGCGCAAAGAGAGAAAATCAAATGGGTTGAACTTCCTGCATGTTATCCTATCCCCCATCATAATCAAACAAAGGCAACTTATACTTTATATTTTGATGAAACATTTTACGGGCATTCTGTCTATTGTACTAACGATGAAACTTATCCTTATGTTTGGATTTGCGCTCCTGCCGATGGTAACTATTTAGGTACAATCGGTGCAATGAGAGATGATGATTTCTGGTCTGGAGATGAACATAATTACAACAGGATTCATGATAAGTTTGATATCACATCAATACCTGATGGGTCAGATATTACTGCTGCTGCATATGAAACATTTTTGCCAAATATTGCTCCATTTACAACTGGAGATTGCGATGGTTTGATTAACTGGGAAGAGGTAAGACCTGAGGTTAAAGATATGTACTCCAACATGACTGCTGCAAATAATATACATACTGATGGGCAAGTAGATTATTATACAAATACTTGGTATAACGATGTAGAAGATGGAACACAGTTTTATATTCCACCAATTGATGTATGGCCTTGGGATAGAGGTAATGGTTATACAAATTATGATGTTGTTTTTAATGCTGCAGGTTTAACTGACGTAGAATCAAGATTAGCCGGAAACTGGTATGTAGTAGGAATAGCTGATGGAGATGAAAATAATCAAAGTCCAATATTCTGGCAGGCAGTAGCTACATATAATTATTATTCAAATTTTAGAGTATCGTATATTCCTTGCTGTCAGGCTCCCGATTATGTAGTTGCTTATGCTAATGGTGCCCCAAGTAATAGCGTTTGCCCTAATGGCAATGTGAATCTTACCGTTAATGATTATGCAGGCGGAGGTTGTGCCTGTGGAACATGGAGATATGCTTGGTCTAATGGTTCTCAATGGTGGAATGGTTCTTCATTTGGGAGCTCTTCTCCTGTTTATAATAGTGGTTATAGCTCTATCTCAACAACAGTTAGTTCAAATACAACATTTACTTTAAGAATGGAATGTAGTGCATGTGGTTCCTACGTGTCTGATAATGTTTCAGTATCAGTTTATTCTAATTCATCTGCTGCAACTTCAATATCAGGAAATTCTTCTATTTGTCCCGGAGAGTCAACAACATTGACACTAAATGGAGGTTCGTTAGGGACAGGTGCAAGTTGGGTGTGGTATTCGGGTAGTTGTGGAGGTACAGTTGTAGGGACAGGAAACTCAATTTCTGTTTCACCAAGTTCTAATACTACTTATTATGTAAGAGCCGAAGGTAATTGTAATACAACAAGTTGTGTAAGTAGAACAGTTACATTACAAACAAATTCCTCTCCTGCTACTTCTGCAACTGCAAGTCCAAGTAATATTAATTCCGGAGGTAACAGTACATTAAGCTTGAGTGGAGGTTCTCTTGGAAGTGGAGCACAATGGGTTTGGTATGAGGGTAGTTGTGGAGGCACACAGGTTGGGACAGGTACTTCTGTGTCTGTAAACCCTACAGTTACAACAACTTATTATGTGCGAGCAGAAGGGAATTGTAATAATACATCTTGTATTAGTGTTACGGTATTTGTTTCTGGTTCGGTAACTATGTGTGCCGGCGATGAATTACAATTATCTTTAAATGGGGGCTCATTGGGAACAGGAGCTTCTTGGCATTGGTATTCAGGTTCTTGTGGTGGTACTGCAGTTGGAACTGGTGCGGTCATAAGTCAATTCCCTACATCTAGCATAACTTATTATGTAAGAGCTGAAGGGAATTGTAATATAACGGGTTGTGCTAGTATCAATGTTATTGTTAACTCATTGTCAGTAGCTGCAACATCTGTTAGTGGTACAAACTCAATAATATGCGAAGGTGGTTCGTCAACTTTAACATTAAACGGAGGTTCACTAGGTACGGGAGCCTCTTGGCAATGGTATTCAGGTTCCTGTGGCGGAGCATTTGTTGGAACAGGAAACAGTGTTACTGTAAGCCCTAGTACTACAACTACTTATTATGTTAGAGCAGAAGGTATTTGTAATTTTACTGCTTGTAGAAGTTATACGGTTACTGTTGTTCCAGATCTTAGCATCTCAATTAATACTAGTTCAACAACTGTCTGTTACGGAGGGTCCGTAGCATTTACCCAGAGTACAGGTGGAGGAACTGGTACAATTACTAATCAATGGCAGACATCTACTGATGGCTCTACGTGGACAAATTGGACTACATCTACAAATCCCATATATAATAATATGACAGAATCAATGTTTTTCCGTTGTATTAGATCAGCAACCGGTACAGGCTGTGGCGATGCTATTTCTAATATAGTTTTTGTAGAGGTTGTGCCAGACCCAGTTATTAGTACACAACCAATTAGTCCAGACCCTATTTGTGTGGGTGGAACTACAGATCCTTTTACAGTAATTGCTAGTGGAGGAACAGGAAACTTTTCATATCAATGGCAATATCATAATGGTGGCTCATGGGGTAATGTTTCAAATGGAACTCCCGCAGGAGCTTCATACACAGGAGCTACAAGCAACACATTAACTGTTGCAGGTATTTCAAATCCCGGGATATACGACTACCAATGTGTTATTTTCCAAGTAGGTAATGGGTGTGATCCAATTATATCGAATACGGTAAATGTAGAAGTTGTTCCTGACCCTACTGTTACGATAGTAGGAGCAACATCTGTTTGCTCAGGAGGATCAGCTACATTATTAGCAAGTGAATCAGGTGGAACCGGCAGTTTATCTTATCAATGGCAAAGTTCACCTGATGGGTCTTCATGGACAAATATTTCAGGTGCAACAAATGCAACATATATAACACCAAGTTTAACTAGTACAACATATTATCGAGTTATAATATCAATGACAGGTTCGGGTTGTGGTTCTGCTACAAGTAATACACAAGCTATTTCAATTGTCCCTGATCCAAGTGTTACAACACATCCTACAGGTACAACAATATGTTCTGGTGGTACACACACAATGAATGTAAGTGGTACAGGAGGCGCTCCATTTGTTACATATCAATGGCAGAGCTCTCCAGATGGTTCTACATGGGCAGATATTGTAGGAGCAGAATCAGATTCTTATACTACACCCGCATTAACGTCAACTACTTATTATAGAGTGTATATTGATGCAGGTGGTAGCGGTTGTGATGGGGTTCTTACAAATGTAGCTATCGTTACAGTAGTTGATGATCCATCAATATCAATATCATCTTCTCAAACTATTTGTTATGGAGCTACAGCATCATTAACTTCTTCAACATCGGGAGGTACTGGTACTTGTTCATTCCAGTGGCAATCATCTTTAGATGGTAGTTCATGGTCTAATATTTCAGGTGCAACATCTGCAAATTATACAACGCCTACTATAACCTCTACAACATATTATCGATGTATTAGAACATGTACTGGTACTGGTTGCGATGCAGCTACATCTAATACGGTAACTATTGATATTGAAGTTGTTGATCCGGTAATTTCAACTTGTCCGGTTACAAGAAATATTGAAGGATGTGATACAGGAGATGTCTCAAGTCCTGGATTTTCATCATCCGAAACAGCATCTAGCTATGCGGTATTCTCATCTGCACCAAATAATGGTGTAGCTTCTGATAACTGTGGTATAGCAAGCGTTACTTATCAAGATTCTTATAGCGGAACATGTCCAATACAAATTAATCGTACTTGGACAATAACAGATGAAGCCGGTAATTCAGCTAGTTGTGTGCAAATTATTAATATTAATGATAATACTTCTCCTAATGTTGCTGGTTCAATTCCGGTAACTACTGTTGAGGGATGTGACGCTAGTGATGCACCTGCTGCAGTTACTAGCGTGTCTGCTCTTGAAGCCCTCGGATTAAGTATTTCTGATGCATGTTCGTCTGATGCTAATTTAAGCATTAGTCATGTTGACATAGTTTCAGGGAGTTGTCCTGTTATAATTAGAAGAGAATATACAATTGAAGATGAGTGTGGAAATACTAGTTCATATATACAAACAATTAATGTTGACGATACAACTATACCATCAATAACAGGTACCATACCGGTCTCAACTGTTTATGGTTGTGATGTGAGTGATGCACCTGCAGTTGCTGGTAGTGTGTCAGCTTTAGAGGCTCTTGGATTAAATATTTCTGATGCATGTACTACTGACGGTAATTTAATTGTTAGTAATAGTGATTCTTTCTCTGGTTCTTGTCCAATAGTTTTAAATAGAACTTATTCTGTTGAAGATGAATGTAATAATTTTAATACTTATATTCAGACTATAAATATTCAAGTACCCGATTTCACACCACCGACAGACGATGGCAGTACAGTAAATTGTCC
>JAQVPT010000175.1 GCA_028701945.1 Bacteroidales bacterium | reverse complement strand
CCACTCTTTAATTGTTGCAAGGCTAAATCACGCATTGCAATGTACTCAGGACTTTCTGTTTTCTTTACCATAATTTTACAAATTTAATAATTGTTTTGTTATGGACAGACTTCAGAATACAGTCTCAAATCATTTTTTTTAATCCGTTTTTTTCGATTGTATAAGAATTTGTTTCACCTGTTTGCAGCAATTTTTTAATTTGTTCAGCAGATTTTTCACTATGGCAATCAAAAAGAGAATTACCAATTAAGGATTTGACGCCGTTTTTCAGAAATGTTGCACACGACTTCTCGTTCATGTAAACGATAATTGCATTTATATCACAAGCTGTAACAGCAAATGGGAGATTTTTAAATATTTCTTCTGTCATATTTTAGTATTTTATTGGTCAAATAGTGTTAGAAAAAAGCTATTTATTACGATACTGTGTTTACAAGAGAACTCATTTTTTGTACAAGTATCTGATAAGAAAACCTCTAAAGCAAGACTAACGAATTCAGAAAACCAAACAGTTTACTTTTGCAAATGTGATGTCACGAACAGAGCCGTAGTAACTGTCATCATAAAAACGTAACGCAGTTATCGAGATTTGCTTGCAGACACTAAATTTCGGAACTTACCTGCTCCCATACATATCCTTATAATATTCTTGATAATTACCCGAAACTATGTTTTTAAGCCATTCTTCATTTGTTAGATACCAATCGACCGTCTTTTCAAGCCCTTCTTCAAACTGCAACGAAGGCTTCCATCCCAAGTTTGTCATTAGTTTTGTACTATCAATAGCATATCGCAAATCATGTCCCGCTCTATCTTTAACAAAAGTAATAAGCGATGCAGAAGTACCAGGAGCTCTGTCTAATTTTTTATCCATTACATCGCAAAGGGTTTTTATCAAATCAATATTTGTCCATTCGTTATTTCCACCTATGTTGTATGTTTCTCCATCACGTCCATTATGAAAAATGACATCAATTGCTCGCGCATGATCTATGACGTAAAGCCAATCACGGACATTCTCTCCTTTCCCATAAATAGGAATTGGTTTCATGTTTTTAATATTATTAATTGCTAAAGGGATTAGTTTTTCAGGAAAATGATTTGGTCCGTAATTATTTGAACAATTCGATATTACAACAGGTAATTTGAACGTATGATTATAAGCTCTAACTAAATGATCGGAACTTGCTTTCGCGGCTGAATAAGGCGATTTGGGATCATAAGCCGTTTCTTCTGTAAACAATCCTTCGTTTCCTAACGAACCGTAAACCTCATCAGTTGAAATATGGTAAAAACGTTTATCCTGCAAATTATCTTCCCATATTAACCGAGCAGCATTAAGCAAATTAACAGTACCGACAATATTTGTATAAATAAATTCGGTTGGATTAGAGATGCTACGATCAACATGCGACTCTGCTGCTAAATGGATTACTCCATCTGGTTTATATTTAGCAAATAGGTTATTAATTACATTTGCATCAACAATATCGGCTTTTTCGAAGAGATAGTTTGATTCATTTTCGATATCTTTAAGATTCTCTAAATTACCAGCATAAGTAAGTTTGTCAATGTTTATAATCCTGTAAGTAGGATACTTAGTTACAAATAGTCTTACAACATGTGACCCGATAAAACCAGCCCCTCCGGTAATAAAAATCGTTTTCTTCATCTTTTCTATTTTAAATTTGAAGTAAAAATACAAAAAAGACTTAAACCTCAAAACTTTTTGTAATGAATAAAAATATGAAACCATTGTTGTCTGGTTAAAATATTTTTAAAATCATGTAACGCTTGAAATATGTCGTCCCTAAAGGGACTTTTAAACTATTGGCTTAGTTTTACTTTACCGATATTTGACCCCTAACGGGGTTTGTCCCTTTAGGGACATTATTTCGGTAAAAACTAAGTAACCAAGGCTTTAGAAGTCCCTTTAGGGATGATATATTCTTTTTATCCAACCCAAATATGTCTTTTTTAATTTTTATCGGACATCAATGATAGGAAACGAAAACTTTTAACGTAAAGAGTCTTTTGTCATGATTTTAGGTTGCAAACTTACTCCTTTTCGGAGATGTTTTCTATCTGACTATTATCTTCATTATTATTTTTCAAATAATAAACATCAATTGCGACAATAATTGCTGCAAAACCCCAGAACGGTACTGCCACTTTATCTATATCGAGAAAATTATTTAAAAAACCGTGCAAAAAATATGTTGTCAACCCACAAATTGTGGAAGCTGTAATTAGTTTAAGAGAATATGTATTTGCACGCATATAATTTTTAACCGCAGTAATAAATATAAAAATCAAAACGGCAATAAAACTAAGCATTCCTACAAGACCTGTTTCGGCTAATGCCCCCAAATACTCACTATGGGCATTTCCTAAATCACCAGCATTAGTACTAATAATAGTTTTCTCTCTACTAAATTGAAAAGGTGCATATTGGAACTGATATGTTCCTGGGCCCCACCCAAAAACAGGTTTTTCTTCAAACATTCTAATAGCACAATTCCATCTATTAATTCTCTCTAAGTTAGATGCGTCTGTAGCAACATTACTAATTGATTTTATATGTTCCTTTAGATCTGTTGAAGAATCTTGTTTATTTCCCTCAAGCGAAACAAAGATTCGATCTTGAAAGCCAAAAAATCCAACAGCAACAATAAGCCCAGTAACAACAACAATTTTGTAATTGATTTTAAACTTTAAAATAACAAATACTGCCAAAGCACCAACAAGGCTTACCCATGCAGCACGAGTATATGAAAGCAGCAGCCCAACGATAAAGAAAGCTAAAACACCGCCAGCAATTACTCTCAAAGAACCTTTCAATTCTTTATTAAGAACAAATCCAACAAGAACAGGAATAAACATAGCGAGCATTGCTCCATAAGAAGTATGGTCATTATAAAATGGAGACATAATATAATTAGCAGTATGCTGGCTAAAATAATGAGGTGCGTGCTTTATAAGAGTAATCGCAATTACGATAACAAAAGGAATTATATAAAGCCAAAAAAACTTGTTTATATTAGCTTTCTTCCTAAATACTTGAGTTAAAATAAAATAAAACGGAACAATAAACCATAAAGAGGCTATCCAATATTTTAATGATATAAGAGGCATTGTACTGGTAAGAACAGTTATAAGCCCCCACGTTAGATACACAAATATTGCAATAGAAACTGGATGTCTCAAAATTCTACGGTCAAAGTTTCTGTCGTATATTTGTTTTAGTAAAAACAACAACATAATACCGACAAAAATAGGCTCGGTTGGTAAATCAATATTAAAATCTAGATTCGGGTAAAATTCCTGTAATGGTACAGACAAGGGAACCAAAAAAACAGAAAACATTAAAACCTTATCCATTGCAAAAAAGAGAGCAAAGAAAACAATCAACAGCAATGGGACGAAATTAAACAGAAAACTCTCTTTTGTTATTATTACAACAGAATTAGTAATAATAAACAAAGCCGTTATTACGTAAAACGCATATATTTTCTGCTTTTCAGTCAAAATAGAAATTATTGTTTTTTATTCCCCTCGACAAACGAAATAACGATAACACCAGCTAGGAATGCTCCAACAACAGAAAAGAGTAATATAAGCCATCTTACTGGATACGTTTTTTTATCGGCAGGAAAAGGTTTTGACACAACATGTGTATAAGTTTGTTCCTTTTCAGAATCACGCCAGGCAGACTCATAAATATTTTTAGACTTGCGCATATCCAACATAGCATAATAATAAAGAGAGTCTGTTTTTTGAAATTCAGTACCATGTTCTGCCCAATTATCTAATACTGTTCTTGCTTCGACAAGGCTTTTACCCATATATATCGCCTCCGTATATTTTTCAACTTGGGCACTAAGATTCAATAATCCATACTCAGTTTTATACGATTTTAAAATAATAGCAAGGCTATCTGCCTCAAGACTTTTCTTGTTATACTCTTTCTTGTAAATCTTTAATATTTCAAGTGATTTTTCAATATTTAGGTTTAAAACCATTTTATTATAAAAACTAATAATAGAGTCAGCCATATCAGAGGCTTTTTGAGGATCGATATCAACTACTGCAATTACAATTGCCTCATTTGGAGTTTTTTGGAAATTAACATTAGCATCAAAAGTTTTAAGCATTTTAGCCTTAAAGCTTGGGTCGTCTTTCGTTATTTTGTAATGCTCATCTAAATCAAAACACTCAATAATTTGAAACTTTATATCGGTTGATTGCATCATTTCGAGCATTTGCTCGGTCTCGGACTCTTCAGATAGTACCGCTAAATTAGCTGGATAAACGACTGCTGTGGATTTGAACTTTGGTTTTATAAACCAACTAGACGAAAACAGAGTTGCAAATATAACGGCAACTATCATAGTCACAAGTAAATGCCATTTCCATTTAGCAACTAATTTGAACATACTTTTTGTTTTGTAATAATTTTCCATAGTTTCGTAATTAAGCAATTCTATACTCCAATTTGGGATCGTTAATTTTTTAAATACTTTTTTTTTTCACGATCAAAAATCAACAACAATAATAGTGCTAACAGAAATGTAGATGTTACGCTTGTACCTACAATCAACCATCGTATTGGATATGATTTCTTTTCTGCTTTTTCAGCACTGTCAACAATATATTTATTTGGCAATGTTTGTTCCAAATCAATTTTAGCTTCTCTATATTTAGCTTCTACAACTGAAAGTTTTTTTACCTCCTCGAACATTTGTTCCTTAAGAATGCTATGAATACTACCATAAGTGGCTAAAATATCAAGCTTTTTACCAAGTTCTTCAGTCGCTCTGATATTTCCTTGAGCTATAGCAATTGCATACTGCTCACTATACATCTCGGTTTGAGATTTAACCTCAATTACACCGATTTTACTCAATGCTTGTAATGAATCTTCAATTTCCTTAATCTTAATTTTTTGTGCTTCAAATTCTTTTAGCACTATACTAAAAGCTTTCTGAGCACGCTCGTTCTGAATTTTAGCATAAGTACTATCAACAAGTTCCGCAATATCATTTGCAATTAAAGCAGCCATTTCGGCATCCTCATCAAGCACGTCAATTTTTATTGACATATACTCAGTCTTTGATATTTTTACATTACTGCTGTACTCTTTATATATTTTAGAATAAGGATACCTAGAGTCTCTATCAACTTTATAATGCTCAAACAAATCGTACTTCTCAATGATTCTATTGCGAATTTCTGTGGATTTAAGCATTTGCATAAGTTGATCTACCTCTTCTTCTTCTCCAAACTTTAAAATATCTTTCTTTTGCTGACTTTCGGTTATAAGGGATTGAGAAATAGAGCTTGACGATGCGGGAAACAATATTACAGTAGATTTAAATTTTGATGGAATCATCAAACTAACAACCAAAGATATTACAAAGGCCAAGGCACAAACTAAAATTAGCTGGCGTCTTTTCTGATAAATAAATATCAAAATATTAGAAGAATTAAAAATATTTTCGATTTTGTTGTTTGTCATTTACTCCCAAAAAAATTTAATTCACAAAAATAGAAAAATAATTGCCACTTACGAATAATAATTATACTTTTTATCGCCTGACTAGTACCTCTGACCTTGAACCATTAATAAAACACAATCATTTACAACCTCTACACCCTTATCTGTCAAGTCTTTTTGAAACGGAGGATTGTATGTTCCAGGATTAAATATTACCCTACGTGGAAGATTATTAAAAATAAGTTCTTTGTACTTTTCCTGATTTTCGGCAGATAAATACATCGCAATTGTATCAATTTTTTTATCTATAGGAAATTCTTGATTGATTTCTAATCCTAGAATATCTCCTTTTCTAATTCCAACAGGATAAACATTATACCCATTTTGTGATAATATCTCGGTCGCTTTATAAGAATATCGCCTTTCTTTAGGGCTTGCACCCAAAACTAAATGTAACATAAAAAAAATATTTTTTTTGCAATTGTAAACATAATATTTTAAAATGCAGGTGTTTTTTTCAATGTTTATCAACAAATTTGATTTTATATTTAGTTTCCGCAAGAACCGAGTTTACGAGTTCACTTCGACGTAGCTTACTTCGACAGGTTCAGCACAACGCAGTGCATCGCAGCACAGTTAAAACTCCTTATTTTTATCCAAAAAATAAAATTGACATGTAATAAAAAGTATTATATTTGCTAAAAAATAGAAAATTATGAATAAGTTTTTTGATGAACCAATTTGTAAAGATTGTAATCTGGAGATAAAAACTATTTTTAAAAAACTGTTACCAGAACAAATTGACTTTCTTACACAAAACAAGACCTGTAATATCATAAAAAAGGGGACAGTGCTGTATCAAGAAGGCAACCGCATTTCTGGTATATATTGCATTAACAAAGGAATCTTAAAAATTTACAAAACTGGCATAGAAGGCAAAGAGCAAATAATAAAGTTTGCTAAAAAAGGAGATGTGATCGGATATCGTTCTGTGATTATTTCGGAGCCAGCATGTACAAGTGTTAAGGTAATTGAGGATGCAATTGTGTGTTTTATTTCATCTCAAGAATTATATCATTTATTAAAAGAAAATAGTGAGTTCGGTATCGAAATGCTTGAAATTGCTTGCAAAGAACTAGGCGAGGCAAATAATTACATAACCGATATTGCACAAAAATCTGTCAAAGAAAGGCTAGCTGAAATTCTACTTCACCTAAAAGATGAGTTTGGTGTAAACAACGACGACATTATAAACATAAACCTTACTCGAGAAGAGATTGCCAATTTAATTGGTACAGCTACCGAATCTGTTATCAGATTATTATCAGAGTTTAAAGCAGCTGGCATTATTGAACTTCAAGGAAGGAAAATTAAAATTAAAGATGCCGTAAAACTCAAAAAAATGAGTAACGTATTTTAATCAAAACAATCCTAAACTAAGCAAAATATGTATTCTGATACCAAATATAATTACTTTGTAAACATTCTAGCTCACGAGTTCTTGTTAAAAATTAATATTAGTACGATAAACACATCCAAAAAAACAGCTTGTAAGTAAACCAAAAACCATGACAAAAGACTTTTTACGTTAAAATTATATTTTTACCCTGTTGAACTGTTTTCTGTTTGCTCACTAAAACTTTTATTAGTATCTTGCACTAGTTTAATGATTGATGTCTAGTAATACTTTAAAAATGATTTTTTGGTGTTATTTTATATTGATTTTTATAATAAATAATAGAATAGAATGAAAAAATATTTGAGATTATTTTTGATAATTATTACAACATTATCCTTTTGGGCATGCAATAATTCGAGTAGTGATAAAGTAGAAAATACTACTAAAGAAACAAACGATGAGATGCAGGATACTATTGTTAATAAAATAGATGTTGAAGACGTAGTTTTTAATGAAGACTATATTATGAATATCGAAAATGTTTATAATGGAGAAGTTGTTAATGATTTAATTGTTACACACTATAAATATGACCCAGATGTGGAATTTAGTTTTTTGCTAAATGGCGAATTTGTTGCAAAAGGTGAAATCATGATAGACGAAATGTGGGATGAGCTCGCTATTCAGTTTGACAAAGAT
>JAQVPT010000174.1 GCA_028701945.1 Bacteroidales bacterium | reverse complement strand
TCAACAATACTTGTAAAATTTCCATCCGTACTTAGCTCAAAAGCATAATCTGAAGCGTTTATTACAATTTCCCAATCAAGAATAACTAGGTCGAAATTGAGGTTTTCACTATTGTTTGCTGGTGATGTCAATGTAGGAGCATCAAGGTAATCAATTATAGTTTTGAACGACCAAATTGCAGACCATTCACTTTCCAATACACCATTAGTAGCTTTAATTCTCCAAAAATATTCTGTATCTGGCAGTAAACCAGTAATTCCAAGTACTGATGTTGATACTATATCTGTTATAATATTCGAGGTAAACGTTTCATCTGTTGAATATTCGTATATATATGAAGACGCTCCTGAAACATTTTCCCAATCAATAGTTACTAAGTTAAAGTCTAAGTCAATACTGTTATTGGCTGGAGAAGTCAATATTGGAACAGAAAGCGATAGATTTGCAGTTGTAAAAATCCATACCCCCGACCAATCTGATTCAGCCTCTCCATCGGTAGATTTTACTCTCCAGAAATATTGAGTGCCGTTAGCGAGTCCAATTATTTCTTTTTCGGTTTCTGTTATCGTTTGAGTTACAACACCTGAAACAAAGTTTTGGTCTTCAGTAATTTCGTAAATATAACCTGATGCTCCAAATACACTATTCCAATCAATAATTATATTATCTGGATTAATATTAGTTGCATTATTTACTGGCGAAACCAATACAGGAGGAGTGAGGTTGGCACTTTCTGTTTGAAATTCCCAGATTTGCGACCATGGTGAGTAACCGTTTGCATTTGCTCCTCTCCCTCGCCAATAATATGTTGTATGGGGATACAATCCTGAAAAAGTGCCAGAAAGTATTGATGTAACAAAGGAATGGATTCCAGTTTCGAAATTATCATCTGTACTATATTGATATTGATATGTAACTGCTCCTGTGCTTGCATTCCATTGTACGCTTGTAGTAGTATATGATATGTTTACAGATTCGTCTGCTGGACTTAGTAGAATTGGAGCATTAGTTAATTCGTAGGCCGTAGTAAAGTGCCAAACACTCGACCAGCCCGAAGTGTCAACTGCATTTCGTGTTGCAGCCCTCCAGTAGTAAGTTGTACCATATAATAAACCAGATGCGTTTACTTGTGATACACCAGCATTAGATTCAAATAATTGATAAATATCAGAATTGAAATTTTGCGAAGTGTCAACCTCACAAAAATACCCTAAATTTCCTACTGAGCTGCCATAATCTAATAATGGTGCTATCGAAATATTAATTGAGCCATTTGATGGTGATGTCAGATTTATGCTGTTGTGTGTGGTAAATGTCCGTACTTCACTCCATCCTGACGTATCGGCTGCATGTCTGCCTCTGACCCGCCAGAAGTAAATTGTATTGTAATGTAAATTAGAAACATAGAAATATGAGTTTGTTGTAATGCCATTTTGGTTTAAGCCAGAGTTCAAGTTTACACTTGTGTCAATTTCCCACTCATATTCTGAACAGCCCGTTAACGTAGCCCAGTCGAGTTCCAAGTAAACATTTTGATTTATTGCACCATCACTTGGCGAAACAAGAATAATAGTATCTTTAGTTGTAAAATTTCTAATTTCTGACCAATTTGAGGTGTCATTTGTGTGAAATGCTCTAACTCGCCAGTAATATTTTTGTCCAAATAAAAGCTGCGATTGATAAAAATAGCTACTTGTAGTTTCATTTAATTGAAATTCAGTAGAATTAAACGTGTTTACTGTATCAATCTCAACTTGATAGGAGTTGGATCCCGTTAAATTTGTCCAATCGAGTTCAAGATATACATTTTGATTTATCGCTCCATTCGCTGGCGAAACAAGATAAATTGTGTCTTTAGTTGTAAAGTTTCTTATTTCTGACCAATTAGACGTGTCGTTTATATGGCAGGCTCTAACTCGCCAGTAATATTCTTGTCCAAATAAAAGTTGCGATTGATAAAAATAACTGTTTGTAGTTTCATTTAATTGAAATCCAGTAGAATTAAACGTGTTTACGGTATCAATCTCAACTTGATAAGCATAAATCCCTACTGTCCCAGTCCAATCAAGTTCGAGATAAACGTTTTGGTTTATAGCCTCGTTGGCTGGTGAGACAAGATTCAAATTATTAAGTGTTGTAAAACTCCATATAGGACTCCATTCACTTGTATCAACTGTGTTTATCGCTGCGGCTCTCCAATAATATGTAGCACCAAAATATAAGCTTGATACATTAATATTAGAATAGTTTGTTGCAGAATTGCCCTCATCATAAACTGGAGAATCAAATGTGATTATTGTGTCAAGTTGATATATATATCCTGTATTGCCGCCTATGGAACTCCAGTCTATGTTTACACTTATTGGTTGGTTTATGCTTTCATTTGCTGGACTAGTGTTGTAAATAGCAGATTGTGTTGTAAAACTTGTAGTCGCAGACCAGTTGGATGTGTCAGTCGCAGTTTTTACCGCTGCACGCCAGTAATAAGTTTGTCCAAAATATAAGCTATTAACATTTGCATTTGAGGTATTTACAGCAGCGTCTCCTTCCAAAAATAAGGGCGAGTCAAATGTTGCAGTAGTGTCAATTTGGTAAATATATCCTGTATTCCCGCCTACAGTGGTCCAATCCAGATTAATTGCAACCGCAATATTATTGGCTCCATTCGTAGGAGATACATTAGCGGGAGCATCAATTGCAAAAACTTTTGTAAGGCTCACAGACAAGATTAAAATTAAAATTAAAGTTTTCATGTGTTAATATTTTAATTTAAGTTTGTTTCTACTACAAAAATAATGCTATTATGCAGATAAACCAAAAAAATATTATTGACGTGATTGTAAGCTTGAATCAATAGTAAACCGACCTAAGGGATTGTCAAACAATAAGGAACGATAAATATATCTCAACATTCATTAAAGTCTATAATTTTCTTGCATAAATTACAAGAATGCCCAAATTATTGAACCATTTTTTTATATTTATTTTATTGATGCTATTTTATAAATAAAACATTTATTAAATTTGCAAAAAAAAATGCAACCCAGCAACAAAATTGTTAATGCTTTGTGGATAGGCAATATCCTATCTCCAACAGAAATGCTGACAATAAAATCATTTGTGGACAATGGGCACGAATTTGTATTGTGGGCGTATGACGAAATAGAAACTCCTTTACCCAAGGGAGCCGTATTAAAAGATGCCAACGAAATTTTTCCTCGAAAAAATGTATTTAGTTACAAATATTCCAACCAATTTGGCCATGGTAAGGGCAGTTATGCTGGTTTTAGTGATATATTTAGATATAAACTCCTTTATCTCAAAGGCGGTTGGTGGACGGATATGGATGTAACATGTCTTAAACCATTAGATTTTGATGATGAGTATGTGTTTAGAACTCATCACTCATTACCAATGGTTGGGAATATAATGAAGTGTCCGCCCAACAGCAAACTAATGCAAAAATGTTTTGAGGAAGCTGTGAAAAAAGTAGATGAAAATAATCGTGATTGGCATTTACCAATACAAATCTTAGTCGATAATATTTTTAAACTTGAGCTTGATAAATACATAAACAACTTTTCAAACCAGGACAGGTGGAGTATAATTCGAAAGTTTCTCAAGAAAACAGAACCGATTCCCGAAAACTGGTATGCTATCCACTGGATAAATGAGGAATGGAGAAGGAATAAAATATCAAAGAATATTTTTAAAAAAGAATCTGTTATTTTTAAATTATTTCAGAAACATGAGATTCGTGTTCAATCTGCAAAACCACTAAGTGCTCTTTTAATTAATATCCAATTGTCAAAGATTTCTTTCGTTGCACATTTGCCATCATCACAAAAATTATCATCGTTAAAGTTGCTGAAAAGGAAATAAAAAAGGCAGTCTAAAACTGCCTTATTATTATCCTAAATAACTTTTAAGTAATTTACTTCTCGAAGAGTGTCTTAATCTTCGAATTGCTTTTTCTTTGATTTGTCTAACGCGTTCGCGAGTCAATCCAAATTTATCTCCAATTTCCTCTAAGGTATTATCCTGACAAGCGATTCCAAAGAAAAGTTTTACAATGTCTCTTTCTCTTTCTGTCAATGTTGCTAAAGCTCTATCAATTTCTTTTGCAAGAGACTCGTTAATGAGCAAAGCATCAGTACTAGGTAAGTCTGAATTCTCTAATACATCCAACAGGCTATTTTCTTCTCCATTAACAAAAGGAGCATCAACTGATACGTGCCTTCCAGAAACTCGAAGAGTATCTATTACTTTTTCTTCTGGCAAGTCAAGCACTTTAGCCAACTCTTCTGAGGTTGGTTTCCTTTCGTTTTCTTGTTCAAATTTTGAAAATGCTTTATTAATTTTATTAAGTGAGCCAACCTGATTAAGTGGTAATCTTACTATTCTTGATTGCTCAGCTAAAGCTTGTAATATCGATTGACGGATCCACCAAACTGCATAAGAGATAAATTTAAAACCTCTTGTTTCATCGAATTTTTCGGCAGCTTTTATCAATCCAAGATTGCCCTCATTAATAAGGTCTGGAAGGCTTAATCCTTGATTTTGATACTGTTTTGCTACTGATACTACAAAACGTAAATTTGCTCTCGTTAATTTTTCGAGAGCCACTCTGTCGCCTTGCTTAATCCTTTGTGCTAGTTCAACTTCCTCATCAACCGTGATTAGCTCTTCTTTGCCAATCTCCTGTAAATATTTGTCGAGAGATGCACTCTCACGATTGGTGATGGATTTGGTAATTTTTAATTGTCTCATTTTATTTTTATATTCTCAGTTTAAATTATTACTTTTTATATTTGTTTAATAGTGTAGTGCTGTCAGTACGAATAAAAAAAGAAAAGGTTATACTTTTCTGTATAAAAAATTACAATCAGCATTAATTACAACGTAAAAGCCCGATTAAAATTATTTATTTATCGGGCTTTACTAAATATTATAGTTTAATATTAAAACTTAAACCCTATTGTTGTAATTATTCTACTTTGATTTTTTGATATGTCTGTAACAGGACTGGTATTAGCAGCAATATCGCCTTGATACATATAATACGAACTTTCATTAGTTACCATTGCATATCCTATGTCAAAGTACATGAATTCACCTCTAATTCCAACCCCTCCACTATAAACAAGAGAATATGAGTTTTTGTTCGGATGGTTTTCAGATTTGTATGGAGAATCGTAATAAGCTCCACCAGCTCTAAAACTTAAAGGTCCATAACGATACTCAAGACCTAATTTTATATTGTGTGCATTTTTATACTCTTTTCTTATATTGGTATTTTCATCAAAAAATGCGTAATCATTGCTTCTTAAACGAGACATGCTGTAATCGACATATTCATAATCAATATTAACAAGGGCTTGCTTTGCAATAATAAACCCGAGACTTGCATTTGCACGAAAAGGAGTATTAATTTCATAATCAAATGTACCATACGGCGAATCCCAAATAGTTGATTTTGCACCATCCTCAAAAGAAGAATTTACAGAGGTGTAATAGTTGTCTCTTAACTTATAAAATGTAGGGGTATGTATTGCTCCACCAATTCTAAGCCATGACATAGGAGAATATATTAGCCCTAACTTGAAATTTATTCCTGAACCACTTGTTTCTAAAGATTCTTTAAAGCTAAATGAATTAAAATCGTTAATATTATCGTCAGTGTCAATTTCATGCAATGTTTTAACTTCGGTGAATCTAACTGATTGTAATCCAAGAGACACTCCAATAAACAATTTATGCATTATATTTGCAGATGCAGCAAAATTGTATTCACCTTGACTACCATTGCGCGAAATATATTGTTTTTGTGTTTGATCATAATTACCGTTAAAAGCACTAAGATAATGTGTTGTATCTGGCAAGTCTAAATCTATTAAATATGATTGCCATGCTAAGTCAGAATAAAAATTATCTAATTTATCATAACTAAGTCCTGCACCGTTTTCAGCAAACCAATTGGTCATCGAATTATGAGGGTTTTTCCCTTCTATTAGAATATTTTCATGAAAATTATTCAATCTATTATAAGATATTCCTAAATTCACATTGTTTAACCCATTTGTGCTATTAACTGGTATGACTCCAATATATGATAAGTTGTTTATATTGAAATTGAAATCGTAGTCATTTGCCACGCTTCCAAGAAAATTAGCGTCAGTATTTGTTATTTCAAACGCAGGGCTAAAACTAAAATCGGATGAACGATAAATGCCCATTCCTGCAGGATTAAACATCAAATTTGAGGCATCAGCACCTAAAGCTCCAAAAGAGCCTCCCATAGCCATACTTCGCGCTGTTCCACCAGGGATAAGGTATGAATATCTTAATGCGTCTGTTTCATTTTGTGAAATCAATGTCGTAATCGACATCAACACTACACTAATTATTAATAGTACTTTTTTCATGTCATAAAATTTTAAAAATTACCTTCTACCTCCACTTGATGAAGAACCACTTGATGATCCTCTTGAAGATGAACTACTAGACGATCCTCTTGACGAACTACCTGACGAGGTGCTTGATGATGAACTTCTGGTCGGACTACTGTATGAACTGCTACTATTTGAACTGCCGCTACTAGTGTTAGAATTGCTTCTGCTTGGGCTCGAATATGTAGAACGATTGTTTGCAGGTGCTGTTGTGTTTGAGCGACTGCTGCTTGAAGAGCTGTTGTTATAGTTTGAGCGACTGCTACTAGAAGAATTATTGTTTCTGCTAGGCGACGCTGGACGTGAGTATGAGTTTGTGTTCCCGTTATATCTTGTACTAGTGGAATTACTAGGTCTTGTATAACTTCTGTTAGGTGTTTCAGAGCTACCTCTACTTGTCGCAGGTCTTGAACTATTATTATTGTCAGTTCTTGATGACGAGTTTACATTAGTATTACCCGATGACGAGTTAACATTATAATTATTTCTTGAATTATATTCAGGCTTATTGTATGACCTCACTTCGTTATTAGTGCGTGTTTGTGAAGCAGATGAGTTATTCTCTCTTGCAGTTGAAGACGGATCCACTTGTAATGTAGGTCTGTTCGCTCTGTTACCCTCTCTGCTCTCTGACGCAGTTGGCTTAACGTCAACAGGCATTCTGTCAGTAACTCTCGAAGACTCTAATGCAGGATTATTTTCCCGTGAAACTTGATCAGATTCCAATGTTGGTCTGTTTTCCCTATTAAGTTCTTTATTCCCAGATGCGGTTGGCTTAACTTCGGGATCTCTAGAAATTACTCTAGAGGGTGCATCAGCAGTATTATCTTTGGGAACTCTATTTATAGTAGGAGTTTTATCACTCGAAATACTCGGTACAACACCGTCATTAGTTCGTGATAAGGTTTTTGAATCATCGCTAATTTTTGCATTTCCTGTTCCTGAGCGTGAGTTATCTCCACTTGTTTCGGGAATACGACCTATTGATGACGAGCCGCTTCCACCAGCCGAATATCTATGTCCGTAATATGTGCTACCAAATACGTTGTTTGGATATTCATTATTATTTCCTCCGCCACTTGCCCAGTAACCATTATTGTAGCCATGCCAGTATCCATTATTATAGCTATTATTATACCATGGAGAG
>JAQVPT010000173.1 GCA_028701945.1 Bacteroidales bacterium | reverse complement strand
CGTATTTCTTGAATTGGTTTAACTTCTCTTATTTGAGTTGTAGGAGCTTGAGCAATTTTGTATTTATTACGAATTTCACTATCGGGATACATTTCCAAATATAGCTTTCCCAAACTATTATCAACAAGGAATTGCACTACCCAGCGAGGGGTATAAACCTGACTTTGTATGCTAACCTTGTTGTATTCGGTTTTATCGCCACTTTCTTTGTGAGCAGCTTTTTTATAATTATTATAACTCTCATATAGCCAGCCTAAAATATCATCGCTTTTCCAAATATCATCTTCAACCTGATTATCTGTTTCTACTTGATTATATGCTTGTATGATATTTTGAAGTTCAATTGCAGTTGGCAATAGGTGGTATGGATTCTCCTGACTAAACAGAGGTATATCCGAGGATAGTTTTAGGAACTGAGATTCTATAAACGGCAATAAACCTTCTGCTTCTTCTTCTCTATACGCTTGATTTTGTTCAAGCCAAGCAAGATGCGCAAAAGAACGCCCACCATGAATTTCTCGACGAGTAAGTATTTCGGGATGCAAAGTATGTGCTTCCATAACTTTAAGAGCAGCAAGCCGATTAAATAAAGTAAAAGTTAGCTCTTCAACCAACTTTTCGTAAGCATTTGCAACAGAACCTGTTTCTGCAATAAAAACTTCACGAATTGTTTCAATCCGTTTGCGTTCAGCTTTATATTCTTCGGGTATTGTTTCAATTGTCAACAACTGCCCTTCGTTTATACCCATTCTTCCCAAACGGTTACGGAATGCTTTATCAATAAGCTGACGTATATGCTCTACATGTTCGGTAAGTTTCATTGTTTAAATTATTTTAAAAGTCCACCCAAAAAGGCTTTTCCTTGTTTTGTTATAACATATTTATTTGTTGGATCTGTTGGCTTATCAGGATTTGTAAACACAATGAATCCGGTTTCTCTAAGAGGCTTTATATAATTATCCCTAAATGTTTTCGTATTTTTATAATCAAACGCTATCATCAAATCAGTCATACCAATTGGTTGCACACACAAGCTAAGTATTCCAATCAAATAGCGGTTTTTCTTTTTTAATAGCTCGGTACTTTTTTTATCCCAACTAGGTACGTTTTTTATTGCATCCGGATTAAATAGCTGATTGTCAGACCAATCTAATGCTGTTAGCTCGGTACCTTTTTGATGCCAGCTGGGTACTAAATCTAAAAGAACCTCTTTCCAACTACTATCCAAATATTCTCCTGATAATTCAATTTGTTTTAACCCATCAAGAACATGATCCGAGAAACTAGTGTTTAACTCTAACCAATCTATAAATTCTTGAGCATAATTTTGTAAACTAACAAAACTAAGAGGAATAATTGTTTTAAAGACATCATTCTCAATGAATACCGGATGAGCTCCTTGGGTATATAACGGAAGATATTTATTAGTATTTCTTACCCCTGAACCAATTTCATCAGTCCACCCAAAAGCTGTAAAGAACTTACGAATATTTGGATTTTTTGGGTACGGGTTAAAGCCTAACGGATCTATAATACCATGGAAAATTGGTTTATTTGGGTTTGTAATAACAACTTCTGATTTATAAATAATCAATTCTGAGGATAATGCGCTAGTATATTCTCGATGCACAATTGCATTACCAATAACTTCTCTAAATATTTTATCACGCAAATCAATACGCTGATCGCCTTCCATAAAAAACTTCTCTGGTAAGTGCTTGCTTACAAAAGCTTTTAGCTCGAGATATGAATCTATAAGATTGGTTCTCAGTGGAGGATATATTCTATCGTCATAACGATCTTTGTTTTGTATCCTTACCATTCCCTCTACTTTATATGCTGGCAAAATACTCTGAATGGTTTCATTTTTTCCAAATATTAAAGCTGCTGCAAGTGTTAAGCCTTCTTGCCTAGTATGAAAATCTTTTCTCCACAAACTTGCTTCTCTCAAAAGTTGTTCTTTATCTGCCATCAGCCAAGGATGATCAGATTTATTATTTCGAATAAGCGTATATGCTTTTTCAAATAATCTATCGTCAAGGTCCGACATCGAAAGATGTGGATAAATATTAGATTCAGTAAAGAAGTTTCTCTTTCGCAAGTATAAATCACTAATTCGAAGCTGATTATTTGTAACATCCAAATCACTTTCAAAGTCTCTACTATAGACTTTACCGGCATGATTATGAATTTGACTACTTGCAGGAATTTGCACTACCATTACTAATCCATCGGGATGTTTAATTGTAAATGGCTGAATATACACCGGTGGATCGATGCAATCTCTAGAATTTAATGCTGTAATGATGTTTTTCTTTAAACTTACTTCAGCTTCAGGTGCGATTCCAGTAATCTTACCACTATCGTTTACTCCTAATAATATTGTTCCGCCATCAGTATTTGAAAAACTCACAACCGTTTCGTAAAAAGATGATGGCACAGAATCCTTTGCATCTTTAAATTCAATGCGCAATCCTTCACTCTCATTTATTAAATATTGCAAATCTTTTACTTCCATTCTAAGAATTTATTTCTATTTCATCACTATCATTTGCGCCTGCTAATTTTTGCAGCTCTCCGTGAAGCCAAACTTTATAATCCGAAACTTTCATTCTTGATGCAGGAATCTTCACAGCATACTTTTTTACAACTGGCTTTTTGTCGTTTTCTGGTTTAGATTCTTGTTGTTTCTCTTTTACAAGTTCTGCTTTAATTATTTCAATCTCAGTTTTTTTACTTTGAAACAATTCAATAAATGATAATACTTCGGAATAAGTAAAGCGACTCTGTTTATCTTTAACATCAAATTCGAGTACAACAGATGCCTGAATTCGCTGCAATGCATACTGGTTTAAAATATTAGCCCTTCTTAATGCAATATCATTTAAACCTGCTGGTAATGATTCAATTTCTGCAATAAGTTTTTTTGAAAGTTCTACAATTTCGGAATATTTCGCACTACAATCTTTTACGGCATCGCTAAACAATTTGTGATACTCATCTTTGATTTTTTGAGCAGTTTGCTGTAGTAAACTAAAGTTTTTTAAAATATCTTCGTTGTAATTCAATTCGAATTCTGAATGTAGTTTTTGAATTGTTGAGTTATTTGAAGCTACTTTAAACAGTTCGTCATCAACAGCTTTTACAAAAGACCTCCACTCTTTAGCTTTAGGAAGATTATTTCGAATAAATTTTTCAACTTTTTCTATGTCTTGAATTGCCTTAAGGAAAATGTCCTTAGTTTGGAGAAATTCCACAGCTTTGTCAATATAATTAGCTTCACTCACTGCTCCGGTATATTGCCCCAGCAATTCGGCATCCTTTTCTGAAAAAGAAAATAATGTATCAAAATCCTTTTCACTATTTCTAAGAGTTCTTACTTTATCGGCAAAATGTTTGGCTAAGTCTCTAATAGCATTAACCAATTCAAAATCATTAGTATTATAATCTATTTTACGACCAATATATTTATCTGCTTCAATATCTAAAAGGAACTGAGCTAACTCTTGTTTTTGTAGAGCTGTAAGTGATTTTGAAACTGCTTTAAATGATGCACTACGAAAACGAGTAGCAGCATCAAATATTTGTTTAACTCCACTATCTCTCCAAGAAAAGAAATCGCTGCCATTGTGTTTTGCTATTACTTTTCCAGCCCTCAACAATGCCGCCATCGCAGAAATTACAGTACCAAAAGCATAACCTGTTGGTGGTTCTTCAAGGTCTTTTTCAATGGTTTTACCGTCAACAAAGGTATTACGGATTTTAAATAGAATTTCTTCAGTAACTCTTAGCTTTTCGCCGATAAAGTTTCCACTATTATCAAAAAATTTAAAGTCATTTGACGAAAAATACTGATGTAAACGGCTATTATTTGATTCTGAAATAATACTTACAGCAAGGTTGTCACTCATTTGGGATGTTAAGCGTTTACTGTAAACATTTTGAATTATTTGCTTTTGATTAGCCTGAACAATACTTTGCCAGTTGTCCTTGCTAAGTTGAGAGGTGTTATAAAGATATATTGTTGAAGAATTTAATAAGGACTCTTCAACTAATTCTTTTATTCTATTTTTCTTTTCATCTCTTGCTGTTAAAAAACTCAATAATATTTTCCCTTCTTCGGAATTAGGGTTATTATATTTTTGTTCTAAATAATTTATCCGTTCAACATCATCAATTAATCGGTCTAATTCTTTAAAATAATTATTATCTGGCATTAACCACATTAGATCCTTGTCATTTTGATGTTGAACTTTTAGTGACTCAATATCGTTTAATCTATCATCGGAAATATTGTAAATGCTTTTAATCTTAATCTTTAAATGCTTTAAATTCGGATTAGTTAATTCATCATCGTTATCTGTGGTAATGTAAAAATCGTATTGTAAACTATTATCATTAACACGATTAATAGCATGTACAAAATTTGACGCTTTATAAGCACCTACCAATTGTTTCTTTTTAACAAATCCTTGAACGGAAAATCCGTTCATTTCATCCAACAATCTTTGTTCTATATCAGAAGTGATTCGATAAGTTTTATTTGTATCTAATAGCACTTTTGCCTCTGTAAGTACTTCCAGAGCATTATTTAAATCATCTTGAACCTTATGATAATCATCAGAATCGCTAATATATGACTTGATAATATTTGGTAATGTGGTTGGAGTAATCTCAGCTTCAGATAAGAAATTTATAGTTTCAAGTAACTTTCTCCCTGAAATTTTGGAGCCCGTTTCAGATAAAATTCTCTGTGCATTATCATATCTACTAACCAATCTCACAGGAGGCTGAGGTTGACCTTCTCTTGCAATATGCCAACCGGTAACGGTATTAAATAACTCCGAATGCTGAATTTCGTTTTTTAAAATATCATAAGTTGTAATAATCATTCCTCGAGCAGCAACCTTGGTTGAAGCATATCCTTTTGTGCCAAATAGGAAATTCTGCAATAAATCGAATTGATATTTGTAAAATGGATAATATGTTGAATAGCTCTCTAAGCAATCTGTTTTACTAATTCCCGCTCCATGAATTGCTGCATGATCGCCAATCTTGCCAGAGTTCGCTTTGTAGTTTTCAGATAATTTAACCAAACCTATTTCGGTTTTCTTTAAAAGCCTGTTTTTTATAATAATATCAACCTCTGTCGCTTCAAGATGAATTTTTGTCTTAAAACGGTCTGTAACTTTAGTAAGTTGAGCTTTGCTGATATTAGAATTATTTATAACATCATCAAGCTTTTCCTGTGCAATAGCTATTGTCCAAACCATAGCTCCTAAAGACGAAAGAGCCTCACTTACTCCCTCTAAATCAAGCAAAGTAAACTTCTTTTGGTTTATCGCTTCGCTAGCTTCGTCAAAAAGAAAAACAATTTTTTCATTTTTTTCAATTTGTAAAAAATTTGACAATTCTTCTTTCAACCTGGCTGCACTAAATTGATCAATATCCCTTCTAATAGTAGTAATCAAATTATCATAATCAGACTCATTGTTTCCATTACTTATGAAAATTTCTTTTGCCACTTTTGCATATTCAACCAATCGACTTCTAATTTCTGACCAATTCTTATTTAGCTTTGATAAAATAAAATCATTGATATTTGCCTGTTTTTCATTTAGCATTAATTGGTAAAGGAAAAAGCCATGCTCATTTTCTGGCAATTCCAAGGAACGTAAAAAGTTACGAAATAAGGTAAAGGCAAATCCTTTCGTAGTATCCTGTTTTGCAATATCAAGAAAAACTACTCTTGTTTTAATAGAATTTAATCTCAATAAAGAATTTTTCACTAAAGCTTCATCATTAATTCCAGTAAATCGTTGTAGAATTCTTTCACGGGCAGGAGTTTCCATAATCATTCTATTACTTAAAATATACCCCAATAGCTTACCAAAATACGATTTGCCAGAACCATAAAATCCAGAAATCCAAACACCGGTTTCAAGTATGTTGGAAGTATAAATATCGGCAAAACTTACATATTCCTTTGAAAGACCATCTGTAACAATATAACTTTCAATTTCTGACTGAATCTCCTTTTCAGAGATATCTTCTAAATCAATAACGTTTTTAATGTCTTCAGACAAATCAATGCTGAGTATTTCTTTAATTTTCATTACAGTATATTTCTTAATTAATTATCATGCATCTGTATTTTGATGCATGACGCGTATTTAAAAATAATAACTTATCACCTTCCTGGGTAGCGGGGTACAAAATTATTAATGGTTTATTTGACGTCATAACCGATTCATTTTCCATCAAATGAATATTATCAATGCCACTACCGAATAGTGCCCCACTATTTATAAGAATCGGTATTTTATTTTCATCAAAAGCCTTTTTAATTTCATTAATAATACTTGAAAATAAATCTGAACAGATTTCGCCTTCAGGTGCCTTGAAAATCTGATTTACAGATCCTTTTAAAAGCTCAAATGATGATCTAATGTTCTCGATATTATCATCAACAAATGAAATTAACATCTTTTCCAAGCTTATAATTTTGTAACTATCATTACTCATTTGCTTATATATTTCATCAATAAATTGCAGTTCGCGATCAGGAGGGCAAACTAATAAAATTGAATTTCCACCATTTGCATTTAGGCGAATTTCAGAACGTTTGTTTGATTCAACAACACGCTTTACTTGTATAATTAAGTGTTCAGGATTTATTGATGTCGTCATAAATTAAATCATAAGAAATTAGAGTTTCAATACTAAGCTTATCACCTGTGTAAACTACATTGAAATATTTTGAAAACTTTTTCTGCATTAACCTATCCAAGAATGGCTGCAATTCGCTAAAGCCATATTGTAACCATGCACCTTTAAGCAAATTTGGCCAATCGTTAATATCAGTTAACCAATAAGTAAAAATAATGAACATTTCGTCGGTTATGTAAGGATGCAATAATGTTTTGTTAAGAGATCCTTCCATTAAACCAAACTTTTTTAATAATGTAAGATACTTTGACGCTGTAGTGTTAATTGTTAGTTCAGACCACTTTTTAATATCATCTTCAGATTGTCTTAGCTCCAAAATACAAGCTATTACTTCTTCAATTTTTATTGACACTCGGCCACTATAAAAAGCCGGAAAAAAAACTTTATCATTCAGATAATGAAGTAATTCATTATTTTGTGATGCATTCCAAAAAAGAAACAGAAGAGATTCTGAAGAAATACCATTATTACTAATTATTGATTTGAAAATCAATTCAGTATTATTGCTTTTAAATTTTAAAAAGGTTTCTTTAATAGCTTTTTCGAACCTTTTAACGGACTTATCAGTTTTTATTGTAGTGTAGGATTGTATGCCACCATTAGATCTTATTGAATACATATTCTCAGTTAAGAATACGTTAATCAAATTCCAATCTGGAAGGCTACCTAAAACATTTATGTCAGAATTAATTTTCAAATAATCAAAAATTTAAAAATAATCAAAAATTTACAATAAGACTTTTTTAACAATATAAATTAAATTGCATCTTTTAATACTAAATATAATCTAATATCCATATTTTACAACATATTTAATGACTATTTACATTTTTAAATTTGTCTGACCAAAATTATAAAAATTGCTACAACTTTCAAATTATATTTTTTTAATTTAGTTTT
>JAQVPT010000172.1 GCA_028701945.1 Bacteroidales bacterium | reverse complement strand
TTCCGCCCGACACAAACTCTTTTATTGTCTTACGCTTAGCGATTTCTGATGGAGTGCGGTGGTAGCCGGATTCTAAGAAACTCGAAATGTAATGTTCCTGATCTGCAAAAGTAGAATCGGAAAGAGTAGATACGCTTCCATCAAGAGACTTATATGACACAAATTCGGTAAATTCGAAATCACCAAAACCGAGAGTTGCTGCCTGTCCTCGCATAAAAGCGGATTCATTCACGGAACTATACTTATTCACGCCACGGGCTTTCTTTATAACATTTGTCGCACCAGAAGTTTTTCCGAAGCTCATACCCGACCACATTGTTAATCCTTGACCAAATTGTGCGATATAGTCTCCAACAATTATTTTCTTAAACACTCCTAAATCATTTATCTGAAAATGTCCTGAATAAAAGTCAAACCCATATTTTTGAGCCCCTTTAAAAAACTGTTCTCCGTCATCTTTCTCGGCAGTAATACCATAATAAAGTTTATCCTTATAACGATAATCATATCTCACGTACAGTTTATCAGGACTACCTAAATATCTTGATTTATCAGGATTTATTGACAATATGCTATCAGCAATGGGCAAATAACCAGCTTTTTCTTGAAACAATCTCTGATAACGTCCCATAATTGAGTTTCTGCCGTAAGAGAACATATTACCAACACTAACTTTTTTCTTTTGATCACCATCACCAATATCGACAAAAGGCAATAAATATTTAAGAGTAAGCGGATCTATGCCATCAACATATTGTAATTCGTAAATGGTTGTATATTTACCAAATTTTTGTCGATATTTAACAAGCGAATAAATCTGATATTCTGTCAAGAAGACAATCCTCGCAAAGTCTGTTTCTGTAGCAGTATTAAGGTCTAAAGGCTCATAATAAAGATACTCCAAATTACTAAACAGAGTAGTATAATCGAGTTCAGCATCAGTAGAAGCGGCAATTTGTTCAATAATTTCATCTAAATTCATAGCACTTTCTTCCTGTGCATTCACTGATAACACAATTACCAAACAAAAAATCAATATGAATATTAAAGGTTTAGAATGCATAGCTTATCGATATTTTTGGTGTAGAACCTAACACCTCGTGATACGCATAAGCAAGATCAAAGCAAATATCGCCAGTATTATAACCAATCCCAAAAGTATATTCGACTGGTGCAACAGCAACTCCAGTTCGAAACGAGAATTGATTATTAACTGAGTATTCTATACCTGTTCTAAGAATAGGCACATATCCGTTTATTGCTTTAGCAGTTTCAACCGCTATGAGTAAAGATTTGCTAAACAGATACGAGAATCCGAGTTTAAAAGCAATTGGCATTTTCAAATCAGAATCTTCGAAGTACGAAAAATTTAGTGGATTAAAAACATGCACTCCAATCGCAAAATTTTCGGTAGGACGCGAAAGCAAGCCAACTTCAAAATTAATTGCATTTAGATTTCCGTAATTACCGCTTTGTCTAACAGAGAAATAATCTAGCACAACTCCCATAGAAAAACTTTTGAAGAGTTGCTGTGAGAAACCTAAGGAGAACTTATTTGACTGAAAAAGGCTATATCCAAAATTCGTAAATCCTACCCCTATATTTCCACCCAACAAAGGCGAGGTAAACGCCAAAGCACCATAACCAGTTTCTTTCAACAACCATCTATTTTCATAGAAAACACTCGCCACCGGTCGCTCGATACCGCTCATAGCAGCAGGATTATTTAATATTGCCCAAGTATCTGTAAGAGTAATTCCGGCATTTGCCATTCCTCCAGAACGAGCACCGCCAAAAGAAAATTCTGTCTGAGCAGAAACCTCAATTGCTAATATGAATAGCAATATTGTAAAAATGTAATGTTTCATCATAAATAGGCTTGTTTGCTAATTAATGACCCTATATTCAAAATTATGTTCTTCAAGATCTTTATTCGCTTTAACAATTTTTTGTTTAAGATTTATTTTAAATTCGGTAAGTTTAGCAGCAAGTTCGGCATCTCCTGTAGCAATAATCTGAGCAGCCAAAATAGCCGCGTTTTGAGCTCCATTAATCGCCACAGTAGCAACTGGAATCCCAGGAGGCATTTGCACAATAGCCAAAAGGGCATCCATTCCGTCAAGACTAGCACTAATAGGAACTCCTATAACAGGTATTGTTGTCATTGCAGCAATAACACCGCACAAATGAGCTGCCATTCCAGCACCGGCAATAACAACTTTTATACCTCTATCAGCGGCAGTTTTCGCAAAGTCTTCGACAGCTTCTGGAGTTCTATGTGCCGATAAAGCGTTTATCTCAAAAGGGATCTTAAATTCATTCAACTGAGTTGCAGCTTTTTGCATCACCTCCCAATCTGAAGTAGAGCCCATAATAATACTAACTTGCGCTTTCATACCAAATAATCTATTGTTATAATTTGTAAAAATACACAACATAAACTTAAAACCCTCAATTTTTTCTTTTTTTTAGTTATTTTTTTATTCCTTTGGAGATAAATTAATAGGTTTTTACTTAAACGTATTAAACTATGTATCAAAATTCTTAAATAATCAAATTATGGATAAGATTAGGGTTCACGACAAAAACTTTGAATTGTATATCTCAAACGAAGATATAGAGAATAAAATCAAAACTCTTGCAAAAGAAATGAGCGAAGAATTAAAAGATAAAAATCCGCTTTTCCTAGGCATTCTTAACGGCTCTTTTATGTTTGCTGGCGAATTATTTAAAAACTTAGATATCGATTGTGGAATTTCGTTTCTCAAACTAGCCTCTTACGAAGGAACATCAAGCTCTGGAAAAATAAAAAGATTAATTGGTCTCAACGAAGATATAAAAGATCGAACAGTTGTGATTCTTGAAGATATTATCGACACGGGAGTTACAATTGATCATATTGTTAAGCAACTAAAAGGATATGAACCTGCTGAAATTAAGATTGTCAGTTTGTTAATAAAATCCGTAGTGTATAATGATTTATATAAAATTGATTATTTTTGTTTCGATATTCCAAACGAATTTATCATTGGATATGGATTAGATTATAATGGATTTGGAAGAAATTTAAAACATATTTATAAAATAAGCGAATAATCATGTTAAATATTGCATTATTTGGTCCTCCTGGAGCAGGAAAAGGGACGCAGGCAAAGAAACTTGCCGAGAAATATAACCTGACTTATATTTCGACTGGTGATATATTAAGAAAAGAAATTGCCGAAGGGACACCGCTTGGTTTACAAGCAAAAACAGTAATTGAGCAAGGTGGACTTGTCTGTGACGAAACTATTGTTCAAATTATTGAGAACAGTATAAATATGCATTCCGATAGTAACGGAATTCTGTTTGACGGTTTTCCGCGTACTTATGCACAAGCATATATTATTGACGGATTATTAATTAAAATGAACACGAAACTGTCGTGTCTGCTTAGCCTAGAAGTACCCCGCAAAGAGCTTGTTGGACGAATGATGCTAAGAGCTCAAAAAGAGAATAGATCTGATGATAAAAAGGAAATCATCGAAAACAGATTACGTGAATATGATAACAAAACTCTCCCAGTAATTGACTTCTACAATGATCAACAAAAATACTATCCTGTTGATGGTGTGGGAGAGGTTGATGTTGTTTTTGAACGTCTTACCGATAATATTGAAGAAATTTTATCGCAAACTTTATTAAATGTGGTTTTTTTTGGACCTCCTGGAGCTGGAAAAGGCACGCAAGCAAGGCACATAGCAAAGAAATTTAACATGGTTTATGTTTCGACTGGCGAAATGATACGCGAAGAAGTCGCTAATCAAACCGAATTGGGCAAAATAGCTGAGCCTTATCTCAAAACAGGAGATATTGTTCCTGACGATATCGCTATTAGGCTTATTGAAAGGAAAATTGCTGAACACAAAAACATAAAAGGCTTTATTTTTAAAGGATTTCCCTCAACGCTCGTTCAGGCATATATACTCGGTGGATTGCTAAAAAAACTAGATACATCTGTTTCATTAGTTATTGAAATGAAGACTACAACTTTACAATCAATAAAACGTCTTACAGCGAGATCAAGCACACCAAAAGCACGCTCGTACGACATGGATACCGAAACAATTATACGACGCTTAGAAGTTTTTGAAGAAAAAAGCGATAAAATTCACAACTTTTATAAGCAACAAAATAAACTGTTCACGTTCGACGGAAATAAAGACACAAACACTTTACACACCGAAATGTCAGCACTAATCGAAAGAGCTTTTAAGGAAATTAGGAAGTAAGAAAACAGCTTTTATTTTAACTATTCTTAAAACTTTGAACTATCTATTTTCTGCTTCCATTCATATATTGCCTCATTCAGCTCAATATAATCGTAGTCTGAATAAACATCATCTGTTGTCGAATCAGAATTAGTAGAGCATTCTTTATACTCTACAAGGATTTTTTGCAATTTATATTCCAAGAAATAAATTATACATTCTATTTGCTGTTTACTAAAAAGAGAAAATCTGCTTTTCTGATATTCACCGTTTATATTATAGCATAATGTAAAAATCACATCTGGTGCAGATATTCCTTGTTCTTGATATATTTGTTCTTGCAAAATATCAAACAATAAGAATTTAGGCAAACAAAACCTCATGCCTTTTGCATCAAAAAATGATAAAGAACTTTGACAAAAACTAATGTCTTTGTAAGGAATATCATTCCAATTATTCCTTTCGTCTTTTTTACGTAATTCTAAAATCGTTTTCTTGTCGGAATAATCGTCTAAACCTTGACCTTCCCAAAGACCAACACCATCTTCCAATTTAACATTTTGAAATGCTGTTTGTACTTTTTTTATTAATTCTACTGTTGTCATATAGTATTACTTATAATCATTGTCAAACCTCACCAAAAATAATCTTTTTTATCTAATCTCCATAAATCTGAATTTAATCTTATTAGAGTAAACGCATAATTTTCTTTTGTCATGCTTTTTGGATTGCTATGCACCAAAAAATCATGCCAAAAGAGACTCCTCGGCATACTTTAACCCTTGACTTTCACTACGTTCAGTCAAAGCTTAAAATAAATGAGTCTTTCAGACTCAAAAGTAATGAAAAACATTTGAGATTATTGTGATAAAAAAAGTATGCATTTGACATGTTAATCTTGCCAAAATTATTCATTCAAATCAACAAGCTTTCTAAATTCAGTGGCTGTAATGGTTTGCGTATAAGCGTCTGACGCATAAAAATACCCGAAACCACCTTCTGATACGTTTGTTGGGACATTTGCTGGTACAGTCGAAAACAAATTGCTATTCCAGAATGTCTCTTTTAAAACAGCAATTAAATATTCTTCATATTGCTGAGAAATAGAAAGCTTTTCTAAAGTTACTTTTTGAGATGCCCTTACACCCATACGATCGCAGAGCTCCCAATACATTTCAGACAAAAGACCTTGTTGGTCAACAGTACTGAAAAAATACTGTGTTGCATCATATCTATCTTCAATTTCAAAAATTGTATCTCGTAAATACCAATTGGAAATATTTGTCTTTTCAGTACCAAAATTAAAAAGCTTTAGTTCATATGTTGGACCTATTAGATTTCCTAATGAATCATATTCTCCACCAGGAACTAAATATGGCAATTCCATATAAGTAAAATCAAAAGGAACAACTTCAAGCATTATATCAGAAGCGGTATAAGTTTTGTCTGCATAATTTACAATTAAAGTATGGATAGCACCAGGTGTACCTTTAATCCTGTCAAGTGAGACATAAGTCCCTTTTCTTTTCTTTTGCGTAGTAATATTTGGATGATTAACTTCTTCAACAAATTCATAATAATTATCTCCAATTTTTAAACTTACAATTGCACCCGATATTGAATCAATTTTATGTCCATATAGTAATATCGGTTTTGTTAAAGTAATTTCATGATATTTCATTTCTGAAGTTATGCCTCCATTAATTACAATTTCTGCATTTACTCCTTGATTATTCGTAATGTTTGAAATATCTTCATAATAATGGTCTTCGCAAGAAATGACGAAGAAAATTAGCGATATAATGATTAAGCTTATATTTAAACCAGTGCTATATTTAATTTGCATAATATTTTAGTTAAATTTAAAACTATAGGAAAAATTTGGAATTATTCTAAAAAAGTGAAAGACTGCCACTTTATCATCAATTCTATTATTAAATTCATATCCCAACGGATTTCGCTTAGCATACAAATTATACACCCCAATAGTAAGGCTATGTTTTAAGTTTTTCTTAGCTGGGAAATCAAAAATAGCAGCAATATCCAAACGATGATAATTGGGGAATTGCCCACTATTCCGTTCAGAATAAATAGGTATTTGTGGGGTCCATCCCAGATATCCGAAACCAGTGGATGGAAAACCTGTTTGATAACCAATCGGAAAAGTTGCAGGTCTGCCACTTGTGAAAGTCCAAAACGCACTTATCTTAAATTTTTCAGAGAACTCATGTACAACCTGAACTTTAATATCATGTGGAATATCATAAGGCGCACGGTACGTATCGCTAGATGTTGCTCCTTTTATAGTGTACATTACCCGAGAAAAAGCATAACTTACAGAACCTTTTGTTTTACCTATTTTCTTAGAAAAATTAAATTCAACACCATACGCATTAGCTTTTCCACTTCTAATTTCTCCATCAATATAAGGATTATCTGTTAGTTTAGCATGGTCAACATAATCAATTTGATTGTCAATTAACCTGTAATAAGCTGTTGCTGAAAACATTAATTTTTCGATATCCCAAAAATAACTTAACAAAAAATTATCACTAATTAATGGTTTGATATTGGCTGAAGATGGCATCCATGTTTCCATGGCAGAATATGAATACGAATTATTAGAAATTATCTGAACAAATTGCGACGCCCTTGTATATGCAAGTCTGTAGGAATTTATTTTTTCTTTATTAATATTAACGATTACTCTTGGTTCAATATTTTGATACGTGTTCCAGACTCCCCTACCTTCAACATTAAGTTTTATAGGTCTATAGTTTTCATCATACGAATACCATTTAGCATTTCCAATATTCTGAAACATCGAAAATCTAAGGCCATACTCAGCATCAATCACATCGAATAATATTATTTTATTAGAAACATAAGCCCCAGATTCCAAAGCTGACATGTTGGAGTTATTGTTTTCTTGATTGGTCGATTGCCCAGGTGTATAATCGTGAATAATTGAATTCAGACCACATTTTATTGTGTTTTTCGGATTGATATACCACGTAAAATCAAGTTTGGCATTTATATCTTCAACTCCTGTTTTCCAAGTATATGGTTTTACATTTTCTTTTGAGTCATTTAATGTGAATGAGTTTTCATATTTGCTATATAAGACCGTAGTATTTAAAAAAGTTTTTTTATTAATTATATGATTCCACCTGAAAGTCGATGTAGTATTATTCCACCTATTATTTAAGGTTTGAAATGTGTTTACAAAGTCCGCCCCATGATAAGCAGAAAGATATAAATGATTGTTGTCATTAATTTTGTAATTCACTTTAAAGTTTAAATCATAAAATGAAGGAACCATATTTATCCGCTCTGATGGTTTGATAAACAGGTCAAGAAAGCTTTTTCTCACTGCGATTAAACAAGACGATTTTTCCTTAATTAAAGGACA